>JALVFC010000268.1 GCA_027030285.1 Thiotrichaceae bacterium
AGCCAGATCACTTTTATTTAGCACCTTGATACAGGGTTTATCTCCTCGCAATTGAGCCACCACCGGGTTTTCACTGCTAAAGGGTATACGTGCATCCAGAATCTCGATAATCACATTGACTTTGGGTAAGACCTTTTTAAACTCTTTGGTGGCCTTGTACATATGGCCGGGATACCACTGGATCTGCATAGCAACGAATAGAGAAAAAGAAAGGAGAGGATAGTAGCCCGTAAACCACGCCAGCGCAATCTACCCAGATTGCCCCGTGTTGCTCAAGAGCAGGGCTATTAACTGGATGTTGAGAGGGGGAGGACGACTACAGTAATAGTAGTTACATAGGGAACTGTTAGAGAAGCACGTGGTAGCTTTACTGTGTTTTAGAATGTTAGCTGGTACTACAAGACTTAACCCTGGTTTTTTTATGTAGACATTTAGGGTTTTTAATAGCCATGTCGGTAGCCTTGGCGTCAAAGACCAGCTTGCTTTTTTTAATCCAGCCCTTTTTGTTGTTCCAAGAAACATGTAACCAGGTTTCATTTGAATATTTTTTAACCCCGGGAAGTTTCACAATCCAGCGGGTATTAGCAGGCAGTTTCTTGATAATCGGGGAGTGTATAGTGGGGTCTTTGTAAATAATAGGCGCTGTCTTTCCAGCAGTAACTCGATAGAGTTTTTGAGTTTTATTGGAAGCCAAGCTTAAGCTGGGTGAAAAAACAAGGATGCTAATACTAACAAAAATTAATCTGGCTTTCCTTTTCACTGCATATTCCTCCATGAACATAAAACAAAGCCCCCGTGCGACTGATGGTCTGTTTTATCTGAAAACAGATGCATGGGTGCTGTTAATTTGTACTCATATCATACATGCTAATTCAGAATATGTTAATTTATCTTTGTATTTTTGATCATAAAGTAAGCACTATTGTTTGTTGTACAGTCATATTCTGGTCAAATATCAGCTTGTTTTTATGAGCATACGGGGCAACATGGATCTTTCTTTAGCTTGATATTTCTCCACTCCATATATTTGCCATCTAACAATAACAGTCTTCCCTCAAGTGTCGGTAAACCGGAAATAATTTTGATAGTTTCGGTTGCCTGGATGCTGCCAATAATTCCCGCAATGGGGGCGAGAATGCCGTTGTTGCTGCAATTTTCTTCGAGTTCACCCTCTTCTGTGTAAAGGCAACGGTAACAAGGTGAATGAGACTGCCGGTTATCAAAGACGGTCACCTGACCTTCCATGCGGATAACAGCGCCTGATACCAACGGTTTTTTTTCATCCACACAAGCCT
Source organism: Thiotrichaceae bacterium (assembly GCA_027030285.1). Taxonomy (GTDB): domain Bacteria; phylum Pseudomonadota; class Gammaproteobacteria; order Thiotrichales; family Thiotrichaceae; genus HyVt-477. The sequence goes on from JALVFC010000268.1 coordinate 1,296, forward strand.
GGTTTATTTGAAATCGTGTGGCAAAATTATCGCTACAGTCAATAACTACGTCGTGTTGCCGAATCACCTTCTGAAGTGAAGGTGTGTGTAACTCCTTATTAATTGTATGGATCTCAACTCCAGGGTTTATTTGCAGTGCTGTTTGTTTGGCTGATTCTACCTTGGGGCTGCCAATGCTTTGAGTGCTATGGATGATTTGCCGCTGTAAATTGCTTAGTTCTACTTTGTCAAAGTCTGCAAAGGTAAGGTGCCCGATGCCCGCAGCAGCAAGATACAGGGCAACAGGTGAGCCTAAGCCTCCCATGCCGATGATAAGCACACGAGCGTCCAGCAGTTTTTGTTGACCTGAGATGCTGATTTCATCAAGCAGGATTTGGCGGCTATAGCGTAATAGTTGTTTATCATTCATGGGGGCTGTATATAGATTTGGGAGACTGTTTGTAGTGCATGATACACGGTGTGCCTGCTCATGTTGGCACGTCCTTATAAATACTTTAACAAGCTCTTCTGTTTTAATACCATTTTTCGTGGTTTTCTTTACATAAAATAGCTTGCATTATATGTTATACCGATGAATAAAAAGCTAATAGATAAGAGAAATAAACCGCTTGCCAACACTGTTTTAACCATTGCTTTGGAGTGCTTGCTGATTTCAATGGTCTGTTTGCAGATATCTTTTGCAGAGACGGCAGAACCGGAGCTTATGTTGCCAGTTCAGGATGTGCATTTTCAGGAACTTCCACCACCCGGTTTGCTGGAATCTGTATCTGCTCTTGATGGTGTGCCCGTAACAAGGCAAGCAGAGGTAAAACAAGCACCAGAACAACAGGCAAAAAAAGCGCCTGTTAAGTCAGCCGTGGGGGTAAAGAAACACCCTGAAAAAAAGGTTGCCAAACAGTTACATTCTCAACAGATGAGGCAGAAAAACAGGTTTGTTCCAAAAGCGGGTGGCTCTGAAAAGTCACCTCCTCCTGCTACTACGCCATTACAGACATTAATGTTGAATGCCCAGCGTGGTAATGCTCAGGCGCAATATGAACTGGGATTGCGCTATCAGTATGGGAATGGTGTGCCAAAAGCCCCAAGCAAGGCACATCGCTGGCTTAACAAGGCTGCACAGGCAAATCATGCACGGGCACAATATGCTTTATCACTATTTTATCAGCAATATGCCCGTAACCGCCCGGGGCTGAAAAAAGCACTTTTGTGGATGAAAAAAGCAGCCGATCAGGGGCTGGCTGATGCACAGTATAGTCTGGGTATGATGTTTAAGAATGGTACGTTGGTTTATGCCAACCCTGCCGAGTCCAGAAAGTGGCTACAAAAAGCAGCAGCACAGGGCTATGAGCTGGCGCAGCTGGCATTGCAGTAACGCCAGTAAAAGGATTCATGGATGAAATATGAGTTGCTTTTATCATCAGGGGAACGCTGTGTATATTCGCTGGTG
>JALVFC010000269.1 GCA_027030285.1 Thiotrichaceae bacterium
TTGTGATTAAGCTGATATAGGCGCAGGTCTTTCCAGTCTGTAAATTCAATCGTGTCCATCGCTTCCTGCAATTCCATGTCGTTATTAATGGCATCAGTGACCGCCTGGCGTAGTCGCTTCATGTAGGCCTGTGTCTTGCCGACCATAGGGAATGGTGGGGTTTGTGCACTCCCATGACCTGGTACCATTAGTTTGGCATCTGCAAAATTTTTCAGTAGCCAGTCCTGGCCTTCTATGGCTTGCTCCAGATGACCATCCGCCATGAATGTCACACGATTGTTAAATGCCAGATCTGAAATCCAGACAATCTTGTCTTCTACCTGATGCACGACCAGATCACCATAAGAATGATGCGCTCCGCTATTATAAATATCAAAGGTTTTGCCACCGGTATGAATACGCTGGCTGGAAAAGCGCTCGCCGCCAACCAGAATGTCCGGCTTGACCGGTTTAAAGCCCTGCATGTCTGCTTTGATAAAGGAGTTACGATAGGCAACCGAGTGTTCAATACGCTCGGATTCAATATATTTCATCGTACCTTCATGACCAATGACGGTAACCCCGCTCAGTTCGCGGAAAGCAATCGCACCATAGGCATGATCAGGATGATTGTGGGTAATAATCAGGTATTTAATGGGCTTGTCTGTTTTGCTGCGAATAGTGGCAATCATGCGTTTACCCAGCTTGGGAGAGCCCAGTGAATCAATCACCACAACGCTGTCCTGCGTGATCACAAAGCCTGCATTGCCATTAAAACCACGGTTATTTTCATCTACCTCGGCAATATTGCCATAGAACATATAGGTATCCGCCGCTATTTGATAGACATGCAGGGGAGTCTCTGCTGACACAGATTCCTTGATGGCAACACTGGGTACTTCATCCGTGTCAATCGCTGTGTCCGGGTAAAAGACTTTATCGGGAGTGGTCCCAAACTTATGTTCCACTTCCTCTTTGCTAAAGGATGATTCCACATGGAAGTCTGCTGGAGCCTGGGCAGGCTTTGCAGGACTGGCTGCTTCGCTTTTCGGTATTGTATGCGCTACTGGTTTATTGCCTTTCTCAGCAAGACCATAGTAAAGCGCGGCTGCAAGCAGCAAAAATAAAATAGCTGGAATAAATTTATTCATTCTGTTAATCCTGATTTCACTCGCGGGTTTAGCTAAGTATACTCCCTTTTGGACATTCTATTGACTTCAGTTCGTAAGCAATAGTATGGATTGTCCCCGTAGTCAGGATGTATTTCAGCTTTAAGAGGTTCCCCAATGGATATTAGTGAATATCGCCGAGAGTATATGCGTGATGGCTTAAGCCGCGATATGCTGGATGCAGACCCGTTTCAGCAGTTTGAGCACTGGTTTAAACAGGCGTGTGAAGTTGATGTTGTCGATGCCAATGCCATGAGTCTGGCGACAGTTTCTGCGACGGGCAAGCCTACCTTGCGTACCGTGCTGTTAAAAACCTTTGATGAACGGGGGTTTGTGTTCTACACCAATTTATCCAGCCAGAAAGCGCAGCAGATTGCAGCCAACCCGAATGTGGCGTTGCTATTTCCGTGGACAGAGCTGGAACGGCAGATTGAAATAAGCGGGGTTGCCGAGCGTGTATCAACGGCGGAATCTTTAAAGTATATCGCCACACGTCCACGAGGGAGTCAGCTCGGCGCCTGGGTATCACGCCAGAGTTCGGAAATTCCATCACGTAGCGCGTTGATTGCACGCATGAAAAAACTCAGCAAGCGGTTTGCCGGTGGGGAAATTCCCAAGCCTGATTTCTGGGGTGGCTTTCGTGTTGTGCCCGATACCATCGAGTTCTGGCAGGGCAGGGAGAATAGATTGCATGATCGTTTTGAGTATGTGCGTCAGGAGCAGGGTTGGACAATTCGTCGCCTGGCACCATAAGCAGGGGGCGCTAACGGTTTTTTTGCCAATTCGCGGAAACAATTTTGTGCTGATTATTTAGCACATACGCTCGTGCAAAGCGTTTCCCCAGTTCGATCTGTCCTTTTGCATCATAATGTACATGATCAAATATTTTTCCAAGCCCGCGTGTTGAGATAACGGTTGTGTGCGGGAGTGTCTGCTGGATGTTGTTCTGTGCCTGTTGCACAATCTTTTTCATGGCGAATGCCTTGTCATCGGGGTTGATTTTTCCCATGATGAAGTCGCTTTGCGGGGCGTTGAGGTCATTTCTGAGTGCCTTGATAAAGTGTTTCAGGTTGCTTTCGTATTGCATGGCAGTTTGTCGTTGGCGGGCATCTTTTTCACCCTGCATCCAGACTACGGCTTCCAGTTGTGCATCTTCAGGCAGTTTCATGAGCTGCAACTGTTTTAATAGTCCTTGGTAGAGTCGTTGTCCGGGTAGCCACTGGCGGATGGAGCTGCCAGTGGCAACGTATTTGATAATGATATGAGTGTCGTTGGGATAGGCTCTGGCAATGGCGTGGGCAAAACTGACTTCCGGACCAAAAAAAGCAAATTGTGCCAGCTTGCGGGGACGACCCTGGTAAAAGAACTGAATATTGGCAGGTGTCTTTTTGTAGGTTGCGGGTAGTCTTGCTGTTTTCCCCTTGCCCATCATATTGGATTGTCCTGCCATTAGATAGATGTGTGTTTTGGCAGTGGCTGTAAGAGGGGTGAACAGGCTGCTCAGCAGTATGAGCAAAGCAGCTGTAATGCTTAATGAATTCCTTTTCATGATTGATAATCCTGGTCTTGAGCTATAAAAACTTTTTCA
>JALVFC010000270.1 GCA_027030285.1 Thiotrichaceae bacterium
AGACTTTCAACAAGCATGGGTCTCCTCTCAGATACTCGGTTAGTTTCGCAACTCCTAAGTGCCTGATGGGACTCAGGCTTTTCAACTATACAACCCTTTCTCCTTGCACCGATTCGCGAGAGGAACCGATAGTGATTCAGCTAGACTTATACGGTGCGTTATTACCAATATAGAACGTTTTTGTTTCTTGAATTTTGCAACTAACTTTTCTAATTGGTAAGTTTTACCAGTACCCTTTGCTGACTTGATACAAGTATATTTCGTTGAACTGCAATCAATGGTGCTAATATATCGGCTGTGTTCTGTTATATGGGTAATATTAGATCTCATCCACTTTACCCCCAAAGTCATTGCCCTTTTTGTTTTTCGCATCTATAGCTATTTTTACTATTGCCAGTTTAATTTTTAGCATGGGCACCATAATACCTTGTATAGTGTCAAAGTCGTATGGTCCTTCACCGTAAAGCGCTGTTACCTCATTGAGCATTTCTTCGTAATTTTTTTTGTGTGTTAAGAGCTCATCCATCGACAAGTTTATGAGTTCTTCCATTGGGTTGTTTGAATCGTTGTGTTTTTTTGGCATAGACAAATCCTAATTGTTTGTTTTTAAATAAAACTGCATACATTAAGATGTTTTTATCATATTGAATTGATAAGTGTATCTCCATGTTGTATTTGAATGCAATTTTATTTATAATTTTCTAATAATAAATAAATATATTCAAGTTGGCCTTCTAGTTATCTCCTAGACGTGTTGTTTTGAATGCAATCCTTCCAACCATAGCCAACTTGAACTTAGAGAGCTGGGATAAAACCCAGCTCTTTTTTTCATCCCCAGTTCTCTCCTGCATTCTTTTGTCTCCTTGTTATAAATACAAATACACGCCAACTAATATGGTTAGTGTTACACCAACTAATTAAGGAGATAATTATGTCGAAAATTAAATTATTGAAACGAATTGAGCTACCAATACTCGAACCGGCCAAAGACTTTGCCGAGCTGTACGAATATGCCATTTCCACTATGGATTACGGAATAGGCACAAACGGTGAACGTGGGCTTTTCTGGGTACGTACCAAAGGACAAGCTAAACGAGGCCATCGCGTTGGGACAATGGATCCAAACGGATATAGGTGGCTAAGCTCAAAAAACAAATTCGAGCATCAGTTTGTATTTTTACTCCATCATGGCTATATACCCAAACGTCCCCTCACGATAGACCATATAGACCAATGCAAGACAAATAATGACATAGGCAATCTTCGTATAGCTTCCCAATCACAGCAGAATGCCAATCGAAAGAGCAATATTGGGACATCACGACACAGGGGTGTTGCTTACTGCTCGAAATATAAAAAATGGCTAGCACAATATATCACCTGTATCAACCATGAGCGTAAAACTTATTTCATTGGATATTTCCCAACAGAGGATATTGCGGGATATGCGTACAATGCGTTTGTTCGTGTCCATCCTGATTATGACCCAAAATTTCAACACCTCAACGATATAAATGAGACAAAGCTTACAGCTGATCAACGTGAATATATTGACCAACTGATATGCAAGAAACATGCCCATTTCTTTGAAAATTCCAAAATAAAGAAAATCGACAATAGAGATGTGCTGTGTGTCACATAATATTTGAAAAATCGGCAAGTCGCTGCTAAACACTGCCTGTTTAGGGTTGTGCTAACTGATTGATTTCTCGTTGAATATTACAAACCGTTGTGACGTGGTTATCAGTTCATATAAGTTGATATATGTACATCTCGCTTTTATGTGCTTAGTGTAAGGGCCTCCTAAAGAAAACGAGCCCCAAAGGAGGCTGAAAATGAGTTATAGACCATATAGACCACGTTTTATCTCCACCATCGAAGACATCCTCGAAAATGTGGACCCCACCGGATTTCATCCACATGTACGGCTGGAATTCAAATGGTGTGAACTGAGACAGAAAGAAGCTGATATCGAATGGCAAATGCATGCAGCTCAACGAAGGAAAATCCTAGCTGAAAAGCAGTTGATAACTCGACTTACAAAAGCTATGGATATGTCATATAAGCTTTATGATGGTTCGGTTGTTCGTAAATTCGAGGCCCGTTGCGATGATGATAATGTCGTGCCCACTGCTGATGAGATATTAGAATTTGTTAAAAATAAAAGGAGGCGTGAAGCTAACTGAAACAGACCAAAAAGGAGGAGCTGCCAGGAAGGTGGCTCTTTTCCTCTAACATCAGGTTATTACATGCAAGAAGTTGGCATCCCCCGTTTGATTTATATTTCAGAAGCAGCGGAGAAGTAAAATGAATGACATGGCACAAAAAATCAGGAAAACATTTGGTGACAGCGATATCAACGTCAAAGTCAATAACATCGTCGCAGATGCTTTGGGGTACGATAGTGACCCACGTTTTGGAATACACCAACGTGTGATCCGTTCCCTAGGTGAGCTCACGTATCAGGCGCAACGTCTTCTCGTGTATATCAGGAGGCAATCTGACATAGACGTCGATGAGTACATGAAGATTTCGAACATGGCAACGAATATTCTATACGGAGTTGTCACGTTAGCGAAAATTGAGCTTAGTCATAGAAATTATGGAGACGATGTGATTTCCAAGCTAAACCGTACTCTTGACAAGATAAAGGAGGAGATTGATGGCATTCGCATTATTGGGCCAGACACGGAGTTTATCGATCTATTGAATCCATTCGATATATTCGACCCTGACTCACGAACTGATATTGTGCTGACACAGGAGGATCAAGATTTACAATTGAATGAACTTCTTGAGCGTGTGCATGTCTCAATATCATGTAATGCTGACATAGCATGTAATGCTGACATAGCATGTAATGCTGACAAAGACGACCAATCTCGACAAGAAGAATGAGAAGTGCTCACTCGCGTTGTTTGGATGCATGGATGATCATTTCCCCATCATCGATCAAGCGGTTTATGGGAAAAATGGCATATAACGTTCATCTGAAGAATGTGAGTAAAATGGATGTCGCTAAAGTGATATTCAAGGACGAATATGGCCGAAGTAATCGCAAGGCGATAATCCGACGTTTCATAGAAGAAGCAAGGTTAACTCCTGCTGGTGCTTCGACGTACTATCAGTTACTGAAGACAGCCAAGTAAAGAAAGAGCTGCCAGGAAGGCAGCTCATCTTTCTAACACCAGGTCAATTAAGTCGGAGAACTCAATTATGCCGTAAAGTATTTATTCGGGATCAGCTATCAGCCGTAGGCTGGGCTTCGCCATCAGCTGTTAGGCTGTGCTGCGCCATCAGCTGTTAGGCTGTGCTGCGCCATCAGTCGAAGACTGCTCATAAATCATCGACTGAGCCATCTAGCTCTGGCAACGTCTTCAAGTACGTATAGATCGAATTGAGGTCCATCCCATCCTGATATGGTATCTCGTAAGTGTTGATCTCAATTGGCTGCTTTTCGTCTGTTCGTGCCTGCTTATCAGCATATACAGCTACGACAAATCTCACCGTTGCCTTGTCGCCTTCGAACGAGACGATGCGAATATATGCCGATGGTATGACCATCCCATGCTTAGTGTCGTCATAATTATCTTTTATTAATGCCATTATTTTCTCCAATTTCTATGAGGACTGGATTGTCTCCCATGTGGTACCATTATAGAATTTCATTTTCTTAGTCGTTTTGTCGAATATCAGCGTGCCCTCTGGTACGTTTGTCGGTTCACTTCCCGTGTTATAGCCAGGTACTACGTATCCAGCGCTTGACCCCAATAAATTTAGCTGCCCATTATTTTTTATATGCAGTGCATTCTGGTTGCTTGACCCGACCTTCGCTGAGTGCGTGATGCTGTTCGTAACGTTTGCACCAATAGCAACGCTATACTGGTTGTCGACTCGTGCGCCATAGCCAATCGCTACGCCATACTTTCCACCTCTTAGCTTCGCGTACATTCCGACAGCTACGCCATAGTCACAGCCACCCCATGTCCCGTCTACTTGACACCCATAGCCAATCATCACCGCTCCGTTGTACGAGATATTGACAGTCGACAGGTAAGCCCTTGGAGACCCGGCGTATGCTCCAATTACGACTGTCTTGTCAACATCTGTGGTCGAGTACGCATTTGCCTTATACCCAATCACGACGTGGCGATCGTTGGATTGGTTTGGGCGATTGGCAGTTTCCGTGTAATCGCCAATCAGTATTGAATATCCGGATTGATAGGCCTTAGCCCTGTTTCCAATAATGAATGTGCTTGTCGATCCGCCAGTTGGCGGTTGCGTTACTGTTCCAACGTATCTAGCCCAATCGGGGTTCGAGCTTGCCGATGATCCAGAGGTACCACCTGAGCCGCTAGGTGCCTTATTGATCCATTTGGTGCCATCCCAGGTGATCACGTGATCGATCTGTGGCGTCGTCACTGTAACGTCTGAGAGGTCACTGAGCTGCGTTGTACCACCCGTTGAAGATATCTGCCTTCCAACCCAGCTAGAAGTCGCCTGATCCCAACTCAAGACGTCTGAGTCGACCGGGGCGGTGACGCTTACATCTGATAGCGTGCCAAGTGCTATAGGTGGGACCGTTTCTAGCTTGCTATCAAGTGCTGTTTGTAACCCAGTAACATCTGAGATCGAATGGGAATGTGTCGTTGGGGCAAAAATATCACTCAATGAAGATATCGTCGTATCAACTTCAGTTTTCGTGTAATAGTTCGTGAGATCAGCCGTAGGCTGGGCTTCACCATCAATAGTCGTGGTTGCATCGCCGCTTCCAGTTGTTTGATCTGTCGTTGATCCACTTGTTGTTGAATTTAAAAGTTTTGATACTGCTCCTATTTTAATATTAATTCCCATATTGACCTCTTATTATTTTATGCTGCATAGAAGCTGACATTTATATACAGCCAATTATTATTCGTTAAAGCAATCCAGTGTGTTTTTAATATTCCAACTGAATCAATTCTTGTCCGGTATTCCCCAGCATTGTCTGGACCAATAGAGCTTATCATTACAGTAGAAACTGGGCGATACCCTACAGGTAACTGCGTTATCACAGTATTGGGAGTTATTGTTCCACCTGAGATCATCCCCTCAATCGTTACCAACCCTTCTGAATTCTTCCAGTACGAAAGGTTTCCATATCCATTGCCATAATTAACCCATCCATTTTGCAATGTACATGGATACTTCGTCGGTGAATTTTGTTTAATTCGTCCATTGTTCAATGTCCACACGTTATTGCCATCTACTGTGGCCATCAACACACCATTTCGCTTGAGCTCGAAGTTGCCGGCTACGGTTGACCTAAATTGCCACTCAGCATTCGCAATTAAAGAGAACATTGTGCTAGCTGTTGATGCTGTTTCTATTGAGAAGTATATGTTAGCTCCGTCATATCTCTTCATTCTTCCACCTGATGTTCCCCAAACTACGAAGTTCTCAACATACGTTCCATCAAGATTGCTTAGAAATCGTAAATTGTTTCCATTATTAACTATCTTCCAGTTTGAAGCATCAGTATCTGTAAATTGAATCGCTGGTGACAATCCTTCGATTGTGAAGTATCCTGAATCTAGAAAATGGTATCTATCAACAAACCCAGTTGTCGGATCGTTTGGATTGGTTGTTGTATTAACCGAGATCGTCAGTTTAGCCTGATCAGCTTGTACTTTGAAATCAGCTGAGTTGTTCGAAATGTCACTAAAGATGATATTTGGCTGATAGCTTTCAATGACTAAGCTTGTATCTTTCCCACCATCTGAAAACAAACCGTCTGATTTTAATGTCAGTATTCCATTGTATGATGGCGTTACTCCGTTTAAAGCGATACATGTTTTATTCGTTATTGCAACATCAGGTTGATTTAGTACCACATTATCAAGTTTATTGAAGTTATCAGCTAAACCAAAACTTGGCTCTTTATCATCTTTGTTTGGGAGATATAATCCCAAGTTAGCGCTAAAATCTTTATTAATTAGATATGGGACGTTAGGTTTAGTTGCTCCCTGGTACGTACTTGTCAGTGTAATTTGTGTATCGCTATCAACTGAAGCGATATAATAAAAAACATCATCTTCAATAACTTTAAAAGTATCACCGGGATCAACATTCGCTGTGAATTCTGTTGATGTTCCTGTTACTACAGCACTACCATTTGTTACTGAAACTGATCCAAAAGTGTATTGACTCATTTATTATTCTCCTTGTTGAGATGTTTTATTATTAATTTAATCACCATCCACATCTCATCAGGTGTTACGACATCATCACTTTCTACATGCTCGATGATCTCATCCAAATCGTTATACTTTTTAGCTAGTGCTCTTGCATTTCCAGCTTTAATTTTAATTGTTTTATTATTTGTACTCATCTAACATAAACCCAAATTAATTTCTTTTCATAATCCAAGTGATCAAACGCAAGCATATATTGCCCAATCGTGTCAAAACTAACTTCCAATTGCTGATCATCAATCAAGATTATGTCAGGTGTTTGCTTTGAATGAATCTTTACAGCAGTATCAATGGGAAGATTAAAAGATATCACTTCATCAATCTGTACATCGTAATGATCTTCGACATCAAATTGTTTTAATTTTACAATCTCCCCATCGTTTAATTTGCAGCCAATTAAATCATGTGAAAAAACATCTTGCGGTATCTCATGTACGAAACGGTGCGGTTGTACATATGGCGGCGTTGTCGAATTAATTACTGATATAATTCTATTCTCTGTATCAGTTATTGCATATTTCTTTTCTTTTAAGTTGTGCATATTGATATTTATCGTTTGAGCAACATTTCTTTGAAGTATAGGTTTAAAATCCCAACAACTTCAGCGTTAGGGTCATTTGCTGGATTAGCTGGATTTGGACGAATCAACAATTCTGTTTTTATATTTCCAGCATATCTATCGTATATCGTTGGATAATCGAAAGAAAATGCTAATGAAACATATTGCCTATCTGTAACACCAGCAACGGTATATCCTGAAATATAGCTAAATGGGAACAATGTTTGTTCAACCAATTGTTTTGTCGAATCGTATTGCTGTATTTCAGGTGGAGTATCTAGAGCGAGATTTCCCGTATAATTATGGTAAAGCCAGTCTGGATCTTCTGGATGTGGATCATTAACGTTCCAATCCCACCAACTTGGATATGTTCGTTCTTCCCATGAACGTTTTACAGCGATTTCAACAGGCATCGTATAGTTATATCCTGTGTTCTTCCAAAACTCGAACGTATAGAATAAATGAACACGTTTTCCAGCTAGTGTTGACTGATATATCTGAAAGTCAAACAATAAGACAAAGCCATCTGTTGTTAAGGGAGCTTCATGTATTCCTTGATACGTCAAGATTTCATGTGTTTTTACACGCGTTGCTGCTTCATTAATCAATTGATACTGGTACACTGAGTTATCAGCTATTGAATCTTGATTTACTGCATCAGTTGCTATCTGGTCGTTGGTAACAGCATTTGATTGCAACTGGGAAGTCCCAACTGAATTACTTTGTAAATGCGTTTGATCGACAATATTTGCAGCTAGCCCCGTTGCTGTTTCTACTAAAACCCCATTTTGATTTAAGTGATAACCTGTCAATGCGTCTTGCTTTACATGTGATCCATCAACAGCATTTGCGGCAAGCTGTGTTGAACCAACTGCATTGCTTGCAATAGAATCTCCGTTAACAGCATCTGTTGCTATCTGGTCATTCGTCACTGAATTTGTTTGAAGCTCGTTTGTTCCAACAGCATTTGGAGATATTAAGTCATTGGTAATTGCATCTGTTAGGATATGGACTGTCGCAACTGAGTTATCTGCTATTGAATCGCTATTAACTGCATCTGTTGCTATCTGGTCATTTGTAACTGAATTTGTTTGTAACTGGGCTGTACCAACAGCATTCTGAGTTATATGAACTGTACCAATTGCATCAGTTCTGATATTAACTCCATCAACGGCATTATTTGCTATTTGATCGTTCGTAACTGAATCACTTTGAAGATGCGTCGTACCAATAGCGTTTGTTGAAATATGGTTACTGACTACTACGTCATTTGCAATCTGTGAACTTGAAGTGATCAGTTCTGTATTTGACAAGTTAAATGCATCGATTGCTCCTTGTCCTATTTCTTGTGATACCGTGGGGACTGTTACATTAAATGGACCAACATAATTAACACCACTCGGCTGTTCGAATCCAAATGCATCGTATGCCCCAATCCAAAACTTGTAAGTGTTACCTGGCGTTAGATTATTGATCCATATGTGAGTATCTTTTCCTTTGTATACGCAATTTCCACTACCAACTTCTGTTCCATCTGGTGCAGGATCACTACCAGTCATCCAAACGACAATTCCTTCGAAATCATTATCATTTGTCACTGTCGTGTCATATGTGATACCAATAGACTTGTACATCCCAGTGCCAACGACGTTCTGCAATGGTGCTGGTTTCGGGTTTGTTACATACAATGGGACTTTCTTTGCTGATCTTTGTCCCCAAACTGCTACGACACCGACCATAAACTTCAAGTTTCTACTTGGTGCCAATCCAGCTTTCTTGCTAAAACGTACATTCTGGTGATGTGTGAATGTAATATTCGTTTTATTGGTTGTTAATGTTGTTAGCTTGATTGGATTAGAAGTGTCATCGACATTGAATACATCGATCTCATAATACCTAAGCCAATCGTTCGGTGAATCACCTGCATCTAGTCCTGTTACATCATTTCTTAAAGATATCCCATTCGATGTTGGAAGCCTCCACTTGATAGAACAATCTCTTCCAACAAATTCAGCAGCATGTGGATTATCCCACCCCTCGTCGAGTTGCAATCCTGCTACGTTGGGGACACCAGCCTCATATTTCTCGAATGAAATCTTGTTCGGATCAACGTAATATTTGAAAGATATAGTTTCAGCTTTTACTTGTTGGGAAGGATGCAGCGGATTGAAAGTTATTCCTGTTGGGTTAAATTCAAAATCGATATAATTAATATCACGCGAAACCTCAATGCTTGCAGAACTTCCATATGCATCAAATGTCCTCGTTGTACCAGTGCTTGGTTTTATAATAATCCTCGACCCTGTGCATTGAATATTCTCCCAATTGAGAAATACATATATCTTCTGATCAACTACACTAGTTTTCGCTTTAATGTTAATGTTTTTTGCAATCAGTGATCTTCTATCCCAATATGAAGGCCCAACGTCGGGTATTCCATTAACTATGTTTGGAGTATTCGTTTCTCCTATTCCATTTTCCCATCCAAAGATAGAATATCCTTTCGTTTGTGGTTGATTGTCGGTTTCAAGTTGATAATATGAACTGTCTTCTTTTCTAGCTGTTATTATGATCTTGTCATCTTGTGTTTGTTCCAATGAAATGATCTTACAAATACGTGGCGAATCAAGAACATGGGAATTCGTAACTGATATAACATCACCCTTATTCACCACACAGCCCAAGAAATTAGTTTCAAATGATATGATCTCCCTTGTATGCTTTTGTTTGTTATAAAGGAGATTTGCTATCTTGTGTGCCTGTGCTCTATTAGTAATTCCAGCTACTTCTACATGTGTAAATGGTGCATTGCCTACTTTTGCTTGAGCTAGAATATAGTCATTATCACGATCTAGGTAACTGACTGATATTCCCGCTTGTGCTTGATCAGTCAAATATGTAACTGTCATCGAATCACGAATAATGTTTTCTTCTGTAAATGCTTGGATTACTGGCTGATTCTCTTTGTCAATCACTACACCAAGCTTTCCGGTTGCCCAACTAATCTGCGCATTCCCTGCTGCTGCAATTAATTCTAAACACTCGCCAACTGTTGTTGGCTTATTGAATGTATAATTAAACTCAAATTGTTGTGAATCGCAATATGCCTTAAAGTCATCTATCGATGCTGTGTCGAGCTGATCCTGGGTAAATCCTCCATGCTCCATTGCGAATGATTTAAAGATGAGCCCGGGATTTCTGCTATATAATCCTGCAACGGTTGCAGTTTCAACGATTGCGCTGACTTGGCCCAATGCTCCTCTTAATTGTGCGCTTGCTTTAGCTTTAATTGCTAATCGTTTTTGATTCGTATAGATCCCGGTATCAGGTTGAAAGCTACGTACTTGCAATACGTTAAGATTCATCGATCGTTTATTGTCATCTGATTTGCCTGATATCCTAGTAATACGTACTTGATACTGATCAGCAGGGACATTTTTTGAGAAACTTTCTATGAATGGTTTTGCATCACCATTTTCAAATGTGATATTTCCGTTCGGGTTGATTGCAGGTACCTCTGCATATTCATATTGGACTTCACCAGTAAGTGCATTGTATGATTCCCCAGTAATCACCCTCTCCATTAGGATATACTTACTAAACGAGCCATTGGAGAATATTGACCAATCTGTATCTGATACTTTTTTATATTCAATTTTAAATTCTATTTGCTGATCGTAATATTTCCCTTTTTTATTAATTGCAAATAATACAAATTCAATGTCGATTGATATCCTTGTCGTATTTTCAGCAGTTGTTGCAATTATGAAGTCATTAGCATCGTTGAGAATACCACCTTGCGCTGTATCAACGCATGCTGGGAATAGATCAATCTTCCCATCATTTCCACTTAACTGATATTCTATCTCATCGTAAGAATCGATTGGCTGATTGCCAACCTTTATATCAGTTACATTGATCCCCCCTTGCGGGATAAGTCCAAAACAATAAATTTGATACAAATACTGATCATCACCTGCATATTCGACATATGTTTGAGATACAAGGTCAGGTGCAACTCTAATTTTACCAACTGTTAATGGGATAACTTCACCATAACGGCTTCTGTTTGCTGCAACACCAGTTAACCTGAATCTTTCTTCCGGTGTTAGTACATCTGGATCTGTTCCAAATTTTATATACTTCGCTCCAACTCCCATTACTACTGAGGCAACGACTGTTGAAGTTACCGAATATGCTATTGAACCTTGTGCTAATCCCAATGCTCCTGCTGCGGCTCCGCCGGTGTATACCGCTGCTGCCGTTAATGCAAGAAGCGCTAAAGTTTGATTGAGCTCCCTTCCTCCACCTGTTACACGTGGTACGACAATAATATTGTCATTATTTTTCAATTTAATTCGATCTACTTTCCCATTTACAATATACTGATATAGATCAACAGGATATCTTTGTAATAGCTGGGATTTCGATATCGTAATTTCTTTGTGATTTGTCGTGAGAAATGGGTTATCAACGACTGTGATATTCAAGTGATGTTCAAGTAATTTCATATCAGTTATTTATCGAATATACTCCAACAAAACTAAGTGATAACTCCTCCATTTTTTCAAACGGGGTTAGAATTACTGATTTCGTTGCAATGAAATTATGAAGTACATATGGATTATTATCGTATTTGAATATCACCCCAACATGAAACCTCCCACCTTTATCTTTGTATAATGCAACATTACCATCTTCGAGGTGTTCTGTTTGCTCAACATCTGGTGAATTAACATTATCCGGCAGTGATTTGTTAAATTCTCTTTTTAGTACATCATTAACAAAATCTTTGCAGTTATACGATGGAGAATATTTTGTCCCAATATATTTCAAATACCAGTGAGGGGTTTTATCTTTACTCATAATAATCCAGGTGCTGTCCATTGGTCATAATATTGTGTAAGTACAGGTTTGTTATATACATCTGTGAATGACAATCGTCCTGATATTGAATTTGCTGATACTGTTATATTTGTAAGATTGAGTTCAATAGACCATTCTATCGTTGTGGGGCTTGATAACAATGCATGTTCAAATTTTACTTTTGTACCTTCAAGATTCGTTGACGAGGTGATAGTCTGCGATAATTGAGTTCCTATGTTACTAATTACGATGTTTGACGTTGGTACACCTGAATCTGGCTGAGTGGGCTTCTGTACCTCAAAAGCTGTTCCTGTAAATCCATTGATATCTTCATTATTATTAACGATTTTAATTTGTGACCCATCGCCAAATGTGATTGTGATGAAAGTTAAAACATAATCTGCCCCAGCTTCCATCGTTGTTCTGAAATTACTTGAATATGCCATTTACACCTCAAACTCTGCTCTAAATGATACCGTCATGTGCTGATATGTCTGAAAAGTTGATGTTGAGTACCCACCAACAATTCTATAATCACGTGTTCCACCAGTTATTATATTTGGGAATGTGAACCAATCATGCCCATTGGTCTTATACCAACTGACAAATTGATCTGCTTGTGCTTTTGTCAACAGTATCTTGAAACTCGCAATGCCATAATGCTTTGTGAATCGATTTACTTGATGGATTGTCCCTGATTCCATTTCTGTTCTAACTGGCAATGTCTGCGAATGTTCTGTGTAATCTAGAATTTTTGTATATGCGAATGCCAAATTATATTCCCCCTCTCATTGTTTGGAATATTGGGCCACGTGATCCTAAATCTTCCAATACAACATTCTGGACAAATGCCCTTCCATCAAAAGATGTTGAAATATCTGATTGCTGAATTGGGATAGAAGAATTATTCGTTATATTGAGTTTTACTTGAGGCTGAGTTGCAACTCCAAAACTACTTGCATTGTTTTGTCCAGCTACTCCATTTGCTACTCCATTTGCAATTCCCTGTTGCAATCCTTTTGTTATCCAACTGATCAATCCACCATTCTCTTGTGAAAATAGCTGAGTCCACATTCTAGCTATCTCTGATCTTATTATCTGATTCGCAATTGATTGTAGAAAATCTGAGAAACTACTATCAGCTTGTTTTAACATTGCAATGAATTCATCAGCGAAAGAATATGCGAAGCTTGCGAATATTCAATCTGCTCTTTTTGCGAAATTATCAGTCGATCGTTCCATGTCCTTCATTGCTCGTTTGTATTCGTCTGATATTTCTCTGATTTTTGCGTTGAATACATCTGTATCAAGTCCTTGGGCATATAACTCCTGCAAATGTTCAAAGTCATCGACCATCTTCTCATATGGTGACCTTATATCGACTGTTTTGTTAAGTTCTTCTGCCTCTTTCTTGAGATCAAATATCCGCTTTTTAGCTGGATCGTTTTCAAGTTCGTATTGCTGCTCTAGTTGCTTTCTTTCTTGTTGCGCTTTGGTTAATGACTTCTCAAGATCATCTTTCAATGACTTCAAATTGCTAGCTCGTTCTGGTGTAAGCTCTTTTGAGAGATCACGATTGACATCTTGTAACGAATGTTGAATTGCTTGTATGTCTTCATTGATCGATCTCAGTTTTGCTACCAATGGGTTATACCTATCGATTAGCTTCTGATCATTTTCAAATGGTGCGAACTCACTTTGTGCTTTTTGTACAATTTGCTCCCAAACCATTTGAACACGTTTAGCTTCATCGATTCGATTAGTGAACTTCCCAGTATCAAAGTCAAAGATTTCACCTGGGAGAATCGTGTCAAATCGCCCTTGTTGAATCTCTTTAATGATTGCTTGCTTGTTTTTTAACAAGTTCGCATATTGATCGATATACGTGAATTCAGGCGGTACAAAAGTACTTGCGAATGATAATGCTCGTTTCTTTTCCTCGTTGAGTTGTTGATGCACAGATGTCAGCTTTTGGCCCAACTGTATTTGCTTTTCGTATCTCTGATTTTCAGCAGCTATTGCTCGTTGATACTTAACATCACCTAGTTCGTCTTTGATTGCTTTTAGTTTTTGTAAGTTTGCTAGATGTTGCTCACGTGCTTTTTTGTTTGGGTCAAGAAGATTATCAACGAGTTGTAATCCTTCACCTCGTACCTGGGCTCGTTGTTGTTTTCTTTGCTTTTCTAACAGTTCACGCTCGTCTTTGATGCGTTTCTCTATAAGATCTTTTCGCCTTTTATCCGCAGCTTCGATCTTATCGTTGACCTCGTTTAATTGCTCGAGAAAATCATCAACGTCCCGTTTTTCCCAAAAATACAAATCACCATATTCTCTTCCATCTAACGTGCGTGTGATGTTATCACGTAATCTTTGTTGCTCATCGATTAGGTTCTGATATTTGATATCAAATTCAATCCCATTGAGTTCCTTTATATCGCTAGCGGCGATTCTTACTGTTTGACCGAGAATCTTGAATAGTTTTATTGCATCATTCACGTAATTTAGGACAAAGCTATAAGCTGGTGATAACTCCAACTTCAGCTCATCTTTCTGTGCTTCCAATACGCGATTGATATCTGTCAGTTTGTCTTGATACTCAGATGCTTTCTCGAAAAACTCAGGTGGCTTAATTAATCCAAGTTCATGCGCTGTTTTTGATAATTTTTCATAGTCCTGGGCAACTAATATAGCTCTTGTTGCTGAATCGCCAAATGCCGATGTTGCTATTCGAAGTTGTTCTGTCTCAGTCTTTGCCTCACGTATTGCCTTGAAAACACGCTTTATTGCAACTTCTGTTGATGTGATCTTTTGAAGATCACCAAACAATGACCCAAAACCATTATTCTTAGAAACATTTTCAAATAATGTTCCATATCCACCTTTGAAGTTAGCGAATGTTTTTGCGAATGTCTTGATGTACTGATTAGCTTCATTTGCGCTAACACCTGATCGTTCGGCAACATAACTAAATTCTTGCAAGAAAGAAGTCGTTACATGCGATTGCTGTGATATCTTGTTTAATTCATCAAGTGATCGCGTCGTTTCATTTATTGAGCTGATAACTGCTGAGATCGAAAATCCAGCGATAAGAGATATTCCTAGTCCTTTTGCTGATCTCGAAAATGAGTTTATTTTTCTATCAAGTTGCGAAAGTTGTTTGTCGATGCTTCGAACTGATTGCTGAAATTGCTGTGTCCTAGTACGAATATCGACCACGAGGGTTTTCTTAGCCATGGCTGTATTTATGCCTTATCGAATTTTTTTAAAGTTGTAATTATTTGCTCACGAACATCTGCTGGATCGGTCGAAACTGGTGTATCGGGTTCGTCTTGCAATTGAATATGAGCAAGATATAGCTGGATATGGGAAACAGGGAAGGATAACACCTCAGTCAATGGAAGGTGCAATCTCAGTGACAAGCCAACTAAAAGATTAAGAAAGTGATTTTGTTTTAATTTTTTTTAGTGTTATCTATTGAATCATCGGATAACCCGGATTCAAATAACAATGCATCACTTAGTGGCTTCAATGATCTAGCACTAAGTCGAGCTTTAACATCTTCTGGTGAAGAGAATAACTGTTGATCATTTGTATCTGTTACCATCAAATGTGCTAACTTGTAAATCATCATATCATCCTCATCTGAAGATATAATGTCCGTTAGTTCACCAGCCGTTAGTTCACGAAACGAAATATCAACGTCAGTGAATTTACCGTCTTGTTTTATCCTGATTTTCATCGATTATCCTTTAGCTTAAAAATTCTATGTTGATACTTATTTATTAAATCCAAATATAATTTTGTGTAATCACCATTTGAATAATATGTTTCTATTGGAAAATTTAAAAGATGTTGCCTTTTTATGGGGTTTTTTAAAATATTATCGATCCCAATTCTAGCAATTGTGGTCACATCACGAAGTTGAGCAGCAGTTTGCTCATCTTTACTTTGCGCAATATACATCACGTATTTCTTATCACAATGCCCGGATGTGTATTTGTTATGATATGTATTATAAAACACACCAATATAACTAGAGGTGCAATTTTTTCTTTTATATTCCCCAGGCTTTAGTTTTTCTTTATAAATTCGATTCTTGTATTTCGCCTTTATTTTTTCAAATAAATCAGTATATTTTCCACCACTCCAATAATCAGTTAACGGATAATTTATTTTAAAATACTCAGGTGTTTTGATTATTTCTTCAATTTTGTTACGACAAATTATCGTCACATCGTATATTCTTGCTCCATATTCTTCATTTGAAACGTTGGCGATGTGTTCTGAATATTCATCATTCCAATGTTTCACTACGTATGTGTTATGAGTTTTGTCATAAAAAACACCCAAAAAACAGGATGTTTTATTTACTTTCTTCCGTCTATTCCTATTATTTTCGCTATATGTAACAATTCTTAAATTTTCAATACGATTGTCTTGTCGATCTCTATTAATATGATCGCATAATTCTTTTGGATAATCAGGCAGTTTTTTGTTGAAGTATAATAATACTAATCGGTGCAATTGGATTCTTTTACGTTTAATAATTGCGTATATATAACCATCGGCTTTATTCAAAGAGCCAATATAATCACCTGACTTGTGCTGACGATATTGTTTCTTGAACTTGAATCCTTTTCCACTTGGATCATACTCGAGATATTCATCTATAAATTCGAGCAATAGATGCTCATCTTCTTTTCTTGCTGCAACTGTTTTACCATTTGCCATAAAAAAAAATCCCCAAAGAAATAAAAAACATCTTCGGGGATCTGATTTGACAAAATCAACGCTACAAAATTACGCCCAAGTTACAGCACCAGTAATCTCCACAGTGCAGCTAGCTTCTACTACACCATCGACAGTTGCGCTAATTGGCAGGCTCAGGATATATCCACTGAAACTTGCGGTTGTTGCTGCTTCTCCGCCTTCGCCTGCTGGGATATTGATCTTAAATGGGGTTAACGCTTGAGAATTGCGCTGAGCTTTTAGTTTAGTAAAACTCGTATCATTGGCGAACTTGATATCGATTTGGACCTGACCTTCATCAGGTAGGCCGACCAACTTCTCCTTCGCAGTCGAGCTTAAATTTGTTGTATCGATAACTGCGGCTGACCCACCTTGTAAACCACTAAAACCAGTTACATTACCAATAGTCGCAAAACCAGTTCCATCGTCAATCTCAATCGTAATTCCTTGTGCCTTTGTTGCTGACATATTTTTTCTCCTAATAAATTCTTATAGTTATATTTATGATATCTTGCCAATTCTTTTAACAATCACTTGTTTCAAATATAACTCTAATTTTTCTTCATATTCATCTCTGCTAGAAACTATGTAATAATCATCTCGTATTAACAATAATATTTGCTGCAAGATTGCTTCTGTCTCACTATATGTTTTCGCAATGATGTCTAGCTGAAATACCGCATTCGAAACATCTAATTGCGAATTATCCAAGAAATTATAATAATCACTTGTTATATTGTTATATACGATGACTGGGAATGTTGCTTGTTTATCAAAATGAAGTGGATACACTCGATCTAATGCATCGGTTGCGCCATTCAATAGAAAATATAAATGTTCACTTTGTGTGCTCATTGTGTACTTATTTCCACCCCATCTTTTTTAGTTCTTTATCGATTTCATCGACGATTGTTTGTTTTACTGTTCGTTCTGCTTCATCTTTCATTAGATCAAATGCAGTTTCCAAGAATAACTTCGGTTTTAAATATTTCGTCCCCACTTCTTGAAAATACATGTATGGTGCCAACCTTGATCCTTTTGGCGTATCAAATATGATCGTATGCCCTCGCTCGTACGACTTATCGACTTTCTTAATTTGTACGATTTTAAATTGGCGTAAACCAGCCCTAGTTCGTTTCGGTGCGAGTTCTTTAGCTTTCTTTGCAATCAATGCAGCTCCACGTCGATTTGCTTTCAACACGATTCGTTTTTGTAATTTACCATCTAGCTTCTTGAAATCCCGGCTTATTGCTCTAACGCTGAATTCTTTCATCGCTCTACCCAAAATATAATTTCGTTATATTGTTTTATCCAATGCGATATTTTGAATGTGTCACCACCAATGATCATTTGCATTTCCTGATGGTATAAATTTGCAAGTGAATTTCTATCACGAATCTTAACGACATATGCAAGATGTTCACTGGGATGCATTTGTGCATACGTTTCAAACGACTTCGATTTTAATATCTCACCCCATGTCGTTATCAAATCAACCCACGTTTTCTGTTCTTGCCCATAACTATCACGTGTTACCTGTTTTTCCCTAATTGTTACTTTCGTTTTTAAGTTCCCAGGATTCATTTGGAGCTCAACCTGCTTTTAAATGTCGATGTGGGTTTAAAATATATTCAATGCCATTTGGCAATTGTGAAGCTGACCCATAAACGACAATATTCCGGTTTTCATAGAGATGTGCTGTAAACCAAACAATTGCAATGTTAATATCTTCAGTCGGTGGATAAGCAGTTTTCCCTTTGATCAATATCTTATCACTGTTCGGGAGTTCACCATCGATGTTTAGCTCAAAGTGCATGTCATAAAGATATGCTGTAAATGTATTCGTTAGTTCAACTGGGGGATTTACACTATAATCCCATAATGAAGTAACCTCAGTGATATATCTAATATCGAACTTGTTTTCTCCAGTAATGATCTTGTCTGGGACAAAACTAAATTCTCGTTCAATAATATACTGGTCAATATGTGCTTCTATTGCATGTGTTGCAGCTTTAATGAGGTCAGTTATCAATTGGTCATCATCAGTAAAATCAACACGGAGATATTCTTTCATTCGATCAAGTGTAACAGGGGGAGTTCCTATCTCATTCGTGATGTAAAACTGTGACATTTATTTTTCCTGTTGCGTTCTGATAACTTTTGTTTGCTTCTTAGGTCGAGTGGTTTTAGGTTTATCCTCAACTAACAAATTCAATCGTTTTGCTGCTTCAAAAGCTTCATCTGGTGTATCCCATACATAACCTTTCGGGTAATCAACGATGTTTACTCCATCAAAGCTAAATTTCCAGTTCTGTTTTAGTTTATAAGTTTTCATAATTTTATTTATGTTTGATCGATCTTTTGATCGGGCTTCGCCTTTGGATAAAAAAAGAGAGGTTGAGTTGCCCCAACCTCTCAAGCTCTTTGTTATTGTTATATGTTATTATAACGATTTAAACAGCTTCATTGCATACGTATCGCATATCGCCGAACCAACGGTCTTAGTTGTATAAAATGATACGTATGGCTTAGCGGTATACGGATCACGAATAGTTACAGGGCGTGCAACATCGAGGATCGTGTACGTTTGCTTCATATCACCAAATGCAATTGGGAAAGTTCCAGTTGCAATGTTAGGTAATGCATCAGCAGTTACTACATCGAAACCGTGAAGTTGAAAACCACCCTCGGTGATACGTACTACCGGGCTGTTATCAGCATATGCGAGTTTACGGACAGCGGCTAAAGTGCTGCGATTCATATAGAATTTAGCATTGGACAAATAGCCAGTTCGTAACGATGCAACAATATCAGTCAGGATATCGGCGCTGAGATTACCTTCGATGAATTGAAGTTGTCCCAATACTCGAGTTGTGTCATCCAAGTTAGAAGTGGTTGCAGCTAATAACCCCTTTGGCTTATTAACACCATCACCGGTCCAAAATGCTTCTTCTTCAGCATTAGCCCAATTCATGCCAATTTCTTCAGCCAAGAATTGCTCAACATTCCAATCAGCTTCATCAAGTAATGCTTGTGATACCTGGGGAGCTGAATAGATTTCGCCGTAAGTACCAGTAATGCGGATAATATCCGGATTATCAGTCGCAGGCCGAGCTGCAGTTTCACCAACCCAGGACGATAATGCGAAGTTCCCACGATCAGAGAAGTTCTTAGCCCAGTTCTTGCTAGGTACTTGTAATACCATTGCGTTTTGGCGCATTACACTGTTATTGTAAAGATAAGTGCCAATGTCTTTATCTAAGTTCTCACTTACGAGATATCCGCCGTTTGTACCGGACGTTGCATCCATCGCTTTTTTGAGAACATCAACTTCCATTCCCTTGCGAAGATACAGGCCAAATGCCTTTGCATACTCATCGGCAGGTTTACCAGTTTGTTCGCCAACACGAGCTTGTTTCTTGGCAACATCTTCCAACTCACTCGTTAAACGGTCGATCTCAGCCTGAAGTTTCTTCTGCTCCTCAACAAATTCGCTTTTTGTTTTAGAAGTAGTTTTCTCGAGTTCTTCCTTGAAACTTTTACGTTCCTGTTCCAGCAGCTCATTGAGCTTATCCAATTTTTCATTGATTTCTTTTGTTTCCATTATTATTTTCTCCTACACTTTGCTTATTTTTGATAATAATTTATCAATTTTCTCTGAAATATTTTTCAGTTCGATCTCTTCAGCATCTCGCTGTTTGATCTGTGCAAGTATCACCTTGCTTTGTTTATTTGAAACACTCGCAACATCGCGCAGGAGTTTTTCAAAATACTTGGGCTTGACCGATGTTTGATTTGCTATATCGCATTTAATCTTATCGATCAAAGCTAATGAGTTAGCAGGAAGTTGGACAATGGAGATTTCATATAACTCAATGTCTTTTAATAGGTATGTTCCATCTCCAAGTGATTCGTAATCATTCAATTTATATCCAATACTTAAACTTCCAACTGATCCTGCTTTTAAAAACTTGACAATATCTTCTACTCGATCTACACCACCTATCAGTACTCCAGTTACTTTTAATCCGTAATCATCAGTTTCGAGTTCTTCCCAATGCCCAATAACATTTTCCCAGTTATGGTTGAATAGCATCGGCAATGGTGATTGCTTTGTTTCCCATTGTTTTAATGTGTTATCGAATGCTTTTTTGTCGATTATGTCCCCATATGAATCTGGCTGATCATGAAAAGTGCTGGCATACCCAGTTATTCGATAATTGCCATCTTCTGTTACTTCTACATCGACTTTGCTTACATTTAATTTAGATTTTATTTGTTTCATCGCTTTTATTTATTATTTTCGTTGTCAATATCTGCCTGTGGTTCACTGTTTGTTTCTTTTGCTGTCTCAATAAATGCATTGTTCAGCGGATATAAATGAAAATCCCCGTTTTCAATTGGCTCTAAATTCTCGAGCTCTCTTATTTCATTAACGGATCTGATCCCATTTAATATCTGCTTCTGATATGCCTCAAACTTGCTTGCCGTATCAGCTCGCATCAATGTATTCCATTCAAATTCAAGATAGATATCAGGCTCATTAATTAGAAATGTGTTAATTGTGCTTTCAATAGTTCTTACAATTGGCATCATCGTGAAACTTTGAAATTCAATTCCCAATGCCTCAATTGAGTTATACGATGTACCTTCGTATGATTGAATAAGATGTGCTGGGAGATTAAAGATTCTTGCGATTTCAATCACTTGTTTTTGTTTTAATTCTGTTACCTGGCTTTCTCTTAATGAGCTATCAAGCTTCTGGTACTTGTTAATTCCTTCAACTAGTGGTATGCCATGACGCGATAATGCTTTTTGAAGTGTTTTTGCAAGATCATTGAAAACGCCTTCTCGTGTTATCACCTGGTCGATCATGAATATTCCAGATGCCCTTGCTCCTGATTCAAAGAATTGTTTTGAATATTGCTCAAGGCTTAGATATAACTCAATCGGTTGTCTTGCCTGTTTCCACGTGGGTTCTACTGTCAATCCATCTGATGATGTTCCTTTGAAACGGAGAATATCATTTGGATCAACTTCAATTCCCCTAAATCGATATGTCACTGAAAAATCATTGTGGACATCGACTGAAACTTCATCAGTTGCAAGTGGGATTAACTCAACGACACGTGTTCCAGCTCGAACTACTCGGACAAATGCTTCGTTGTGATGCAATAAATTGAAAACAATAGTTTTGAAGAAATCTTGCGAAGTTTGAAATGCGTTTGGCTTTGTGATTAATTTAGAAAGAGGATGATTTGGCTCTTTTTGCCTAATCGAATTAGGACGTTTCTTGTAAATCGAAGCTGATAAAACACCAATGCTCTCAGTTATAATGTTTATCGCTGATCGATACGGGACGCATTTTAATGCTGTTCTCGCATTTACGTTGACAGTATTAGTCGATGTTAAATCTGCAACAATATCTAATGTGCTTGCTGATTTAGTCGATAATTTTTGTTTTTTGAATTTGCTGAATAATCCCATATATGTTTATTTATGATTCAGTTCTTAAATACATAGTTGTCCCATATATTTTCCTGTTCTCTTTCTGCTGATCTTAGATATCCCCCCATTGCCATTAACAATGCTACTACTGAATCTATCTTTTGATGCGGAGATACTTTAGTTGGTCGTAACAAGTTATCAGCATTGCGATGTGCAACTACATTTTGAAATTGCCACGTGAGAAGTTTGCTATTTGAAATAATTATGTTTTGTTCATTGACCAACGATGCAAGTTCTTGCATTGCAACGTTATAACTTCGATGGTTTTGATAATGTTTGTATGCGCTAAACCCGCGTTTTTTCAGCATTTGTGCGAAATGTTCTAAACTAAATGGGTCATAAAATACACTTTGAATGTCAATAATATCTTTCAGTTTTGTAAGGTACTCGAGTATCTGGTCGAAATCTGTTGCGACTTCACCGCATTGCTCAATTAAACCCGCGTCACGATATTCAATAAATCTCATGTCTGATTCAATTGCTTGTTTATTGAGAAACACTTTATCAATCATTACAGCTGGTCTTTCTTCAGTTGCTGGGAAGAATATTCCAATTGAAGCGAAGTCATTACGTGTTGCTATATCAACTCCTATTATTGCTGTTTCACCCCTAAAATCTTCTATGTTGATTTCTTGTTGAACACGTACAAGTTTTTCTATTGGGATGTAAACTGAACTTGAAGATGCCCAAACATTCAATCTTTTTGTTAAGAAATTCGGTCGTTCTGTATTGGTGTTCAGTGCCTGAGTTGCAAGATTCTTCATATCCTGAACATAACAAGAAACACCTAGATTGGGATTTGCTTTGTACCAAAGTGATTGATCAGTTAGCAATTTAACTTCATCTGCTAAATCTTCAGGATCAAGTGTATATGCAAGAAAAAATATCGAATCATCTTCTATCTCATTATTGACAATCCGTTTGCCGTATTCGTAAAGTTGAAATGCAACGGATGTTCTACTAAATCCTGCTGTCGTAATTGCGAACACAAGTGGTTCTGCCCTAGCCCCAGTCGAAGTAATCAATGAATCGTACATTGCACGATGTTCAATAAGATGTACCTCATCGAATATAACGAAACTTGAACTTATCCCATCTGTGCTTTGCCCATGCGTGTCTTTGGACAATGCTTTAAAGTAACTGCCTGATTTCTCTTGATGGATGCGATACGTGTTGTATGTTAGGCCAAATGCTTTTGCTAAAGATGGGTCACTTATCAACATCTGGCGAGATACATCCCATGTTAGCTTTGCTGCATCTCTTTTTACTGATACTGAATAAACTTGTGATGCGCCATCACGTGGATCAATGAGATGATAAAGAGCTAATCCTGAAAGAAGAAAAGATTTGCCGTTTTTACGAGGTAAGAATAATTGTGCTTTAGTGAAACGACGAAAGTTTGTATCTTTATGAACCCATCCATACAAAACTGAGATCATTGCGATCTGCCAGTTCTCTAATATGAATTTCTTGCCAGCTAATGCGCCTGATATATGGGGAAGAAGTTCAAGAAAACGAATTACTTCGGTTGCCCTCTTGATATCAAACTTATATTCAAACTGTGCTGTCTTTGATTTTTCTAAATCTTTTCTGTGACGAATGTAAGTACGTTTTACTAGATCACATACTGCAACTTTGCCACTTAGAATATCATCGATATATTGATCTGTTATTTTTTGTACTTCATTTGTCGATCTCAAACCTGCTCCTAAACACAAACCCAACTTGTTGTTGATGGGTGTTTGTCTTTTGTTCTGTTCTTTTTATGTTCCAATCTTGTCTTTTCTATATGACATTCACTGCATAATAGCTGGAGATTATTTATATCCCACGGATGACCGTTTTCAGCTAATGCAATAATATGGTCAACTTCGTTACCTGTTTTATACTTGCCATTTTTCAGGCAGTTTTGGCATAATCCCTTGTCACGTTGAAGTACAGCTTTGCGAAGTTGTTGCCAACGTCGAGTTGCGTATATTTCCCGGTTGTAAAGTTTGTTACTGTTCATCCGTCGAAATTGAATATACTGAGATATTCAAGCGCTGCATCATCTTGCTCTGTATCAACTCCAATAATATTGTTACGCGATCGTATGCTTCCCCCAAAGTTGTCACTGAGTTTTATAAGCTGTTGAAGTGCTCCTGTTGTCATAGATGATGGATTATCACGATACTTGAATAGTAAATTACAAAATATTTCTAATTGAAAACGATCAGTGTTTTGAAAAGCATCATCTGGATATACGCCAATAACTTCGTTCCATATTATTTTAAGATCAGCATTGAAATGTGCTGGTGGTGTTCTATCGAATTTATCTTGATCAAGTACAAACTTCTTTTTTGGGGACTTTTTGTCGTCCCTTCCACCAGTAACTTCGGTTCTATTGATATTCTTCTTCATATTTTTGCTGGTGGGTTTTGGCGTGCGGCATCAAAAGAAAAGTGTTGAAAGTGTATCTCAGTAATTGGGTTTTCGAATTTTGAGGCGGGTATATGTGGTTGATTGTCTTGTCCGCTCGCTGTGTTGTTCCCATTGCCACTCTTGATATTGTGCAACCTGATCGCGCTTGAGATAAATGCTATCCAAATCACTAACGTTGCTGCTCCTATTATCGTTCTCATATGTGTCCAATGGTGATACTCATCTTTCATAGATGTGCTCCTATGTATGTTCCTACCCCCGTTGCCATTGCTAATCCAATTATCGAAATAATCCATTTGAGTGGCGTGCTAATTAACAAATAGTTTTTGTCCGATGTATTACATATCTGAGTTACTTCTTGCAGTGACTTCTTGCATTGATTGAATTCGTTGATGTAATTATTGAGATCATTTTCAAGAAGTTTCATGTTCTGTTGTAACTGGTTGCACTTCTCAGCTAGTCCAGTATGAATAGACATCGTTGATGTAACTGTTGTGATCTGAAGTACAAGTTCTTTCAATTCGTTTTTGATGTTTGACATCTCATCAACGAGGCGTTCATTGATCAAAACGATATTGTCATAATGGACCTCGAGCTTAGCTAACCTCGTATCATGTGAATGTAATTTGTCCTCAGCGTCTTGCATCACTTAACCTTCAAGTTTGTGACAATTGCCTCTAGTGCCAAGTTGATTAAATGCTCACGTATTTGAGGATATGTTGCTTTCACTTTAGCAGTTACGTGTTTACGCTTTTGTTCGTTGGGAATATCTTTGTTCTGATATTCAGTAACGAGCACTTGAATGAAATCAAACACCTGTTTCGACACGATTTGTTTTATAAGTTTAAGTAAAATTGTTAATAATATTTTTGTAATCATGTGTTTATTTATGATTCTATTGATCTATTTTTGATCTATATTGAACACCACTGTTCGTATAAAACCGGAATATAATAGGAATCGTTGAGAATGCAATACTAATGAAAGTTGTTTGGGACGCTGATAGATCGTTTAGTGATATCGCCCAAAAAACAATTTTCGTTAATAAGTAGCAATACCAAACTATGATTAGTCTTGGAACGATTCTGTATAGGTTCAGCTTGTGGTAAAGTGGGATAGTCTTTCTTGTTATCATTGTTGATATTTAGAAAAACCGTTGCTGTGATATGTATTTTGTTTTGTAAAATTAAGTTTTGAAAATTAAAGAGAGATATTATGATAAAGAACAATATTATGATATATGATTGTGGAGATGATAATTATAAAACATTTGTTAATAACATACATCGTTTGATTAACATATTAAACCTCAACCCCAATGATTTTGTTGAATGTTATAGTCAGGTTCGATTTGATAATAATCGCTGGAATAAGCCATTATTCAAGTTAGGTGAGGTTAATATATTTGGTTTAAAAACAAAACGAAAATTAGATAATGGTTGGAAACCGTTATCTACTAAGAACTTTAAGAAGATGGTTGTGGACAAAGTTAATATCTATGGCGAAACTTTAGCCCAAAACAGCTCTCAACCGCTAACTATAGAACTTCCTAGAGTAATTAGATCGCTTAGTGTGAGAGATTGTAAGTGTCTAATGGATTTAAAATGTGATTATATTAACAAATTAAGTATCCATAATTGTTCGTCTTTAACAATTGCTGAATGGCCGTTGGGCTTACAATGGATATCATTATTTGGTTATAATAATATCTTATTTGATTACTTTCCCAATGAATTACGTGATCTTCATATATCTATTAGTATTGATCAGTTGGATTTTTTATATGCTTGTATAGATAAACTTAACAAATGTGACAAATGTGATAGATTAACAATATGGTTAGAAAGGGGTGAGGAAAAGGTAGATGCATACAAGAATATAATGATAAAGCCTACGTTTTTAAAAAATGACAACATCCAGAATGTTACAATATGCATGCAAAGTCTAAAACGGAACGGGGTTCTTGAAGTAATATCTCCCCCTATTGAGAATTATAGACCTCTGACAAGTATGACTCAAATGTTTGAATATATGACATATATAAAAAACCAAATCAATGAGTTAATATAAAACACCATTTTGGATAAATACCCCAATGTAACAAAACAAAAATAATTGGGATCGACCTTTCATTAACCTCGACTGGATTAGTTTGTTTGTTGAATTCCAACCTCATCGATTTCAAGATTATCAGCTCAAATGCGAAAGACAGTGACTACGAAAGATTAATAGATATCAACAGTCAGGTTATCAACTTTATTAATACCCACAATCCATCACTAATTGTGATCGAAGGTCTAGCATTTAGATCAGTTGGATCGAAAGCTAAGACATTAGCTGGATTGCATTATATCGTTGCATGTGAGCTGATTAGCCTGCAATACGAAGTGAAAATTGTGTATCCATCAACACTAAAGAAATATGCAACTGGTCGTGGCAATGCAAACAAACAAGAGATGGAGCATTGCACCCCAAGTGAGATATTAGATCAATTTAAATGCAAGAAAATCGACGACTTGGTCGATGCATATTGGCTGGCAAAAATAGGGGAGCGACCTTAATTAGATCACTCCCAATTTGCACCTCCATGTGCTTGTTGACTTTTCTTCTACAAGTTCCTTCTTCTCATCGTGTCCTAGTTCCGTTTTTAGTCGAGTTTGTACTTTTTCTTGATATTATAATAATAAGTTGATGCTCCTGCTTGGGTTAGTCCAGCCTCATTCATCAGCATTTCGATGATTTCTTTTCTTGTTTTCTCGCCATAAAACTTGGTCATCAAGTCGATTGCGATATCCATTTTTGTAACGTTTGTCTCTTTATCAGTTTTCTTTGCAATTTTCTTCTTGGTCACTTTCTTTGTTTCGACTTTGGGCAATTTCTTGTATTTGTAATATTGCCAAACTTGGTCTGCTGCCTTTGTCTCATCTGATACGATAATGTCCTCGAGAAGTTGGAGTGTGGTCTCTACTACATCTGATTTCTTTGCCTTTGATCCAATTTGCTGTTTGACAGCATCGGTGAGTTCAACGATTTGGTCGTTTGTAAGATCAGTCTTGGGCATTTTGTTCACCTCGTGTTTGTTTGATTTGAAATAGGCTAATTGCTTAACCCATGACTGCACTGTCCCAACTCCAGGTGGTTGGGACAACGGCTATGAGGTGATTTTTGCTATTAAATTCAGTTACTTGAGATAACTAATAGTGATTTCCCCCAACTTTGTTAGTTATGTAAGATTGATCTAGATGAACAGTCCGCCGAAGCCGATCCCGAGGGACATCACCAGCAGCAGGTAGCGGACACTGCCGGCGATGCGACGGTAGACGCCGAGAACCGCGACCGGGTGCAGTGACC
>JALVFC010000271.1 GCA_027030285.1 Thiotrichaceae bacterium
GGACATCTGGTGAAAGAGATCGATGCCCTCGGTGGCGCGATGGCAATGGCTGCTGATCGTGGCGGTATCCAGTTTCGCACCCTGAACTCACGCAAAGGTCCAGCAGTCAGAGCCACCCGTGCGCAAGCTGATCGCATCCGCTACAAGGCAGCTATCTTAAAAACAGTCCAGGCGCAACCCAACCTGGAACTGTTTATGCAAGCCGTGGATGACCTGATCGTGGAAAATGATCGAGTCACGGGCGTTGTCACCCAGATGGGGCTAAAACTTAAAGCAAGCTCAGTAGTATTAACGGTTGGAACATTCCTCGGCGGGATTATTCATATCGGTGAGCAGCACCACAGCGGCGGCCGCGCAGGTGATCCTCCATCCAATGCCCTGGCAGAACGACTGCGGGCATTGCCGTTTCGCGTAGATCGTCTGAAAACAGGCACTCCAGCCAGACTGGACAGCCGCACCATCGACTACAGCAAGCTACAGGAACAGCCGGGTGACGAGCCACGTCCCGTTTTCTCATTTATGGGCAGTACAGAAGATCACCCGCCACAGATCTCCTGTCATATCACCTATACCAATACCCGTACACATGACATTATCCGACAGGGAATCCCGCGCTCCCCCATGTACACAGGTGCTATTGAAGGTGCCGGACCCCGTTACTGTCCCTCCATCGAAGATAAAATCGTGCGTTTTGCAGGTCGTGACAGTCACCAGATTTTTGTCGAACCAGAAGGGCTGGACAGCTATGAAGTGTACCCAAACGGCATTTCAACCAGCCTGCCGTTTGATGTGCAAATTGAGTTTATCCGTTCCATAGCAGGCTTTGAAAACGCCCATATCACACGCCCTGGCTATGCCATTGAATATGACTATTTTGATCCGCGCGACCTAAGCCTGGCGCTGCAAACCCGCTTTATAAAAGGTCTGTTTTTTGCCGGACAAATCAATGGCACAACAGGTTATGAAGAAGCAGCAGCACAGGGGCTACTGGCAGGAATCAACGCCTCGCTGTATGTAAAAGACCAGCCATTCTGGTCACCACAACGCAGTGAAGCCTATGTCGGCGTACTGGTAGATGACCTGACCACCAATGGAACCATAGAGCCATACCGCATGTTCACCAGTCGCGCAGAACACCGCCTGTTATTGCGTGAAGACAATGCAGATCTGCGCCTCACAGAAACCGGCTATCAACTGGGTCTGGTCGATGAACAACGCTGGGCAGCCTTTAACCGAAAGCGTGACGCCATCGAAAAAGAAAAACAGCGCATCAAGGAAACCCTGGTGACACCAAAAATGCTCAGCAAGGCGCAGTCACAGGCATTATTCGACAAACCATTAAGTCGGGAATACCACCTGGATGAACTGCTCAGGCGTCCCAATGTGAGTTATGCAGATTTAATGACAATTAAAGATATCGGTCCTGGCGTGGCAGACCCCAAAGTAGCTGAACAGGTCGAAACCCAGATCAAATACGCAGGCTACATCGAACGCCAGCAGGAAGAAATAGCAAAGCAGCAGCGAAATGAAAAAACACGCCTGCCAGAAACACTGGATTATACCCGGGTACAGGGCTTATCAAACGAAGTCTGCCAAAAACTGCAAGAAAGCAGACCGCAAACCATAGGTCAGGCATCACGTCTGTCAGGCGTTACCCCCGCAGCCATCTCACTGCTACTGGTGCATCTGAAAAAACAACACCGCGTCGCACAGCAGCCATGAACAGACAGCGATTGCAGGCAGGGCTGGATGAGCTGGCAATGACAGTGTCAGCACAACAGATAGATTTGCTGCAAAACTATACTGATTTACTCATGCGCTGGAACAAGGTTTACAACCTCACGGCGATCAAAGATGCAGACCAGATATTACCTTTACATCTTTTTGACAGCCTGGCAGTAGCACCCTACCTGCAAGGCAAAAACTGTCTGGATGTAGGTAGCGGCGCAGGTCTGCCAGGCATTCCACTGGCAATCGTGCAACCAGAACGACAATTTACCCTGCTGGATACCGTGGGTAAGAAAGCCCGTTTTATGCAACAGGCCGTTATTCAGCTAAAATTACCTAATGTCAGCGTGACACAGGCGCGTGTAGAAAGCTGGTCACCCAGATTCGCATTTGATGCTATTATCAGTCGGGCATTTGCCTCAATAAACGATTTTGTTAGCTTAACTGCACATCATCTAAAACCACAGGGAACACTGTACGCCATGAAAGGCCGCTATCCGGCGCAAGAAATGACACAACTCCCTGCTGCTTATCAGGTAGTTGCCGAAACAAAGCTGCAAGTACCGGAACTGGATGCAGAACGCTATCTCATAGAAATCAGGCAAAGTCAGACAGTAAAAACGCAGCAAAACGCAGCGAAATAAAGAGAGAATGATTATGGGAAAGATTATCGCAGTAGCCAACCAGAAAGGTGGTGTCGGAAAAACCACAACCAGTGTGAATCTTGCCGCTTCACTATCAGCGATGAAGCGCAAAATACTGATTATTGATATGGACCCGCAAGGCAATGCCACCACAGGTATGGGAATAGATAAAAACACCCAGGAGTCCT
The DNA here is from genome assembly GCA_027030285.1 of Thiotrichaceae bacterium. GTDB lineage: Bacteria > Pseudomonadota > Gammaproteobacteria > Thiotrichales > Thiotrichaceae > HyVt-477. The sequence goes on from JALVFC010000271.1 coordinate 2,561, forward strand.
CGCTCAGTGAAGTGTTATTAGGTCAGACAGGGATCGAACAAATAATACAACATATTCCAGATACCCGAATAGACATGCTGCCTGGAGGCCCGGAAATGACCGTCGCTGAAATCTCCCTGATGGACATGGATGACCGAGAATATCGGTTACGCTATGCACTCCAAGGCATAAAAGATAACTACGACTACATCATCATTGACTGTCCACCATCATTAAACATGTTGACCGTAAATGCCTTGGTTGCAGCTGATGGCGTAATGATTCCCATGCAATGCGAGTATTATGCACTAGAAGGACTGTCCGCCTTAATGAACTCCATTGAAACCATACGAGAAAATTCAAACCCGGACTTGAAGATTACAGGATTACTTCGCACTATGTACGACCCCAGAAACAACCTGGCAAGAGATGTATCGAGTCAACTAACTGAATACTTTGGTGACAAGTTGTACAATACCTCCATCCCGCGCAATATTCGCTTGGCAGAAGCACCCAGTCACGGTCTGCCAGTACTTTCCTACGACAAACACTCACGCGGCGCACTTGCCTACCTGGCAATGGCAGCAGAGATGATTCGCAAAGACACCAGCAGAGTTGCAGAATTAACCTGATCCACGCACCAAAAAACCAGCAAGCACAGGAGATATCATGGTAAGAAAACCCGGTTTAGGCAAAGGACTGGACATTCTCTTAAGCTCATCAAGTCGTTCTAAAAACAATGATGATGATAAAGACTCAACCATGCGCACCTTGCCAGTGGACAAGATCGAAAAAGGTCAATATCAGCCACGTTTAAATATGGATCCAGAAGCCCTGCAACAGCTGGCAGACTCCATCAAGGCACAGGGCTTGATCCAGCCCGTAGTCGTGCGCCCCATAGCTGGTGGCAAATTCGAACTCATCGCCGGTGAGCGGCGCTGGCGTGCCTGTCAGATAGCCGGGCTACATGATATTCCCGCCGTTGTGAAATCCATTCCAGATCAGGCGGCAGCCGCCATGTCACTGATCGAAAACATCCAGCGAGAAGACCTCAATCCGCTGGAAGAAGCCGTCGCTATGCAACGTCTAATAGATGAATTTGGACTCACCCACCAACAAACGGCAGAAGCGGTAGGGCGATCTCGTTCAGCTGTCACTAACCTGTTACGCCTGCTTATACTGGAAGAAAAAACCAAACAACTGGTAGATGACGGCAAGCTCGAAATGGGACACGCCCGCGCACTACTGGGATTAACAGGAAATCAGCAAACCGATACCGCGCAGAAAGTAGCCGACAAAGGCATGAGCGTGCGCGAAACCGAGCGCCTGGTCAAAAAGCTCACCTCAGCAGAGGAAAACAAAACCCCCACGATACCAGCCAAAGCCCCCGAAGTACTCAAGCTGGAACAGGATCTGGGCGAAAAACTGGGAGCCAATATCCAGATAAAATACAACAACAAAGGGCAGGGCAAACTCGTCATAGAATACAATAGTCTGGATGAACTGGACGGTATTCTGGAACACATCAAATAATCCGCTCAAAGTGACCACCTCATTACAGGTAAAAATACATACCCGGATAGCAGATATACCCGCACATCAATGGAATGACCTGATACAGGACAACAACCCCTTTGTACGGCATGAATTTCTGCATGCACTGGAAAAGCATCAATGCGTCGGAGAAAAATTTGGCTGGCTACCACGACACCTGGCGATATACGAAAAAGACCAACTCATCGGTGCCATGCCCCTGTACGAGAAATACAACTCCTACGGAGAATTTGTATTTGACCACGCCTGGGCTGATGCCTGGTCGCGGGCAGGGCTGCAATACTTCCCCAAGCTGGTCTCCGCCATCCCCTATACCCCCGCTCAGGGGCAACGCTTGTTAGCCCGACAAGCAACTTTTGAAAAAGTCGCACCACTATTACTACAGGCCGCACAACAACTCGCTGAGAACGAAAATATGAGCGGCTGCCACATCCTCTTCCCCGGCACAACAGAACAACAATGGCTGGCACAACAAGGAATGCTCACACGCCACGACTGCCAGTTCCACTGGCACAACCACGGCTACCAGAACTTTGCTGACTTCCTGGCAACACTCACCGCAAAAAAACGCAAAAATATACGCCAGGAAAGAAAACGGGTCAGCGACAGCAAGATACAGATTCGTATACTGGACGGACATACCGCCACAGAAACCGACTGGGAAAACTTCACCCGTTTTTACAACAACACCTTCAACCAGAAATGGGGCACAGCCACCCTCAACCAGGCATTTTTCATGGATGTCGCCCAGCAACTACCCAAGCAGGTCGTACTGGTACTAGCCGACAAAAACCAGACCTGCATCGCAGGCTCCCTCATGTACCGCAGTGATACCACCCTTTACGGACGCTTCTGGGGCAGCGACCAGCCAATCGACAAACTCCACTTTGAAGCCTGTTACTACCAGGGCATTGAATACTGCATCCAGCACCAACTGCAAACCTTCGAACCCGGCGCTCAGGGAGAACACAAAATCGCCAGAGGATTCCTCCCCACACTCACCCAGTCCAGCCACTGGCTCACTGACAACCCGTTTCAGGAAAGCATCCGCAGATACACCGAACACGAACAACAGGCCATCGCCGAATATATCAAAGACTGCAACCAACATAGCCCATACCGGAAATAACCATGAAACCCATCGCCGAATCCTGCATCCAGAACCGCGACCCCATACTAAAGATCATCAAACCCCTCTTTGCTAACAGCAAAAAACTCCTGGAAATAGGCAGCGGCACAGGACAGCATGCCGTCTACTTTGCCGCAGAAATGCCCCATCTACTCTGGCAAACCAGCGACCTGAAAGAAAACCACCCCGGCATCCGCCTCTGGCTAGAAGAAGCCCAACTGAAAAACATCAAACCACCCATCACCCTGGCAGCCTGCGACAAACCCGCCTGGCAACAACTAAGCAACTACGACGCTATCTTCTCAGCCAACACCGTCCACATCATGAGCAAGCACGACGTCACCTGCCTGTTCGCAGGCATCGGCAGCATACTACAACTCCAGGGAGTATTCGCCCTCTACGGCCCCTTCAACTACAACGGCAACTATACCAGCGACAGCAACGCCCGCTTCGACACCTGGCTCAAAAACAGAAACCCCAAAAGCGGCATACGCGACTTCGAATGGCTGGACACGCAGGCAAATAAAGCAGGAATGAAACTAATACAAGACCATGCAATGCCAGCTAACAACCGCATACTCGTCTGGCAAAAAACCGAAGCAAGCCAAGAATAGCAGCTACGGGAAGTGGACTTCAGTCCGCATAAGCCGGGTTATTTTCAACAGCCTGTTAAGGGTGTTTTGGCGGTGTGGTTATTAAGATACAGGGGGGGTTAAGAGTCTCTGCTTAAGAAACAGGTGGAACTTTCGACAGTGTGACTCATCCCACCTGCTGGTCTATTTGGCTTTCCCATCCTTGCGAAGCGCCATTTTCAACTCCTTAAGTGAAGTCACGGATTTAGGTTAACAGCAAAGCCTTTAATGATTTGCTCATTCTGAAATGTACCTGCTCCAGGGTATCTACAATCGAGATGACATCATGATGAGTGATGTGCCCTCCCTGTTTTAAGGCTAACAACACACCCACTAGCCCAACAATTTCTATTCCCATCGACTTCGCCATATTGCGACCAGCTCGTTCATCGATCAGTAAAGGGAGCTTTAATTGATTTGCAAGCAAGATGGCCTCGGATTCGCCCTTATCCAGTTGAAGCTCTAGTATGGCAAGTCGCTTATCAGGCAGGGATATTGTTTCTGTGCGGATAAAGGCTGCATTTTTATTTGCAAACCAGAGGGAATTCTCCCCTTCGCCAGCCTCTATCTCACTGGCAACAACTGGTGGAATAATGATTTCTTTAAAAAGTAATTTTAGTAGATCAAGTTGGTTGATATTTAACAGTGCGATCAGGGGAGAGCTATCGGAGACAATGACTTTCATCTGGATTATTCGCTTCGTGTGGTATTGGCAAAACTAGGAAGCCAGTAGCTTTTTTGCTTCCTTCATTGCCTCTTCAGTCCCTTCATTTAGCACAGGCAGATTCATATCAGCCAGAATTTCACGTAATTCAGCTTTACTGGTTTCAAGTAACTCCGCCATTTTGCCCAGAGAGAGGTCGCCCTGTTTCCACGCCTGTAATGCGGTTGCACGGGTAAGACCGAAACGCAGGTTATCATTTGACAAGGGCACGGCGACTCCAATGGGTTTGCCATGCTTAGTAATAAACACATATTCATCCTGCTCTAGTGAGCGGGTTAAATTTGAAGGCGAGTTTCTTAATTCTCTGATTGCGATAGAAGCCATAATATTAATTTTGTACTACGATTTGAGGGTACAAAATATGGTAATACTAGAGTATGTTGTTGTCAATTAAGGCAAGGCTTTCAGGTATCCAGTAGCACACGCACTATTAATAACCTTCAAAGGCAGCAAGAAGGTCATCAGGAAGTGGATCAGAAAAATCATCCGGCACCACAAAATCACCCTTCGCCAAACTAATTACTCGTTTCTTTGCAGGTTTGCTTTTAAACCTACAATTTTGGCAATCGGGACATTGCGCTTACACAATAAAATAGGCTCATCCTCAGTTAAGTCTTTTAAATAACTGGGGAGATTTGTTTTGCATCATGGATATTTAATTGGATCATGTTGCCGTTCTAAGTGAACTAAATAATGAACCAACTATAGTATTTTAATGGAGTAACTACTCAGCGTAACGATATGCAAGGTGGTAATTTGTTGATTATTAGGGTTTCGGCAGCAGGGATGTTGCCGCAGAGCTTATAGGGATGTATTTACAGCGTCCCTAATAATCAATAGCTTACCGCCTGCGATGTATATTTCACTGAGTAGTTACTGATAATGAATACTTATTTGTTGCTGTTATTTCAGAAACTGCTTTTTAAAGCGCCAGGCATTCCAGACTCTTTCAGCAAGCAGTAGTGCCAGTATTGCCATGTAAATAAAGGGCTCACGGACATCTGCCTTGACCAGCCACCAGAAGTGCAGTACGCCCAGAATTGTGATGGGGTAAATCAGTTTATGCAGCTTTAGCCAGTTCTTTCCCAGACGGCGTATCATGGCATTGGTTGAGGTGGCGGCTAACGGTATCAATAGGACAAAAGCAAGCATGCCGACGGTAATAAAGGGGCGCTTGATAATGTCTGCGAGGATGTCTTCCCACCAGAAAAACTGATCCAGCCACAGATAGGTGAACAGGTGTAACGTGGCGTAGAAAAAAGCATATAAGCCCAGCATTCTGCGCAGGCGGATCAGTTGCCCCCAGTTAATCAGGCGTCGCAGGGTGGAAATGGACAGGGTGATCAGCAAAAAGCGCAGTGTCCAGTCTCCGGTGCTATGGGTAATGACTTCAATCGGGTTGGCACCCAGTTTGTCTTGCCAGGCAGCAAGTCCCAGTGACACCAGGGGCATCAGTGCCAGCGCAAAGACAAAGGGTTTAAACAGTCGACTGAAATAAGGTTCAGGTATTTTCATTTAGAACAATTAAGCATAATAGTGGAGGCGGCAAGTTATTGATGATCCGAGACGCTGTAAATACATCCCTGTAAGCTCTGCGGCAGCTTCCCTGCTGCCGAAGCTCGGTTCATCAATAACTTGCCACCTTGACATATCTTGATGTTGGATAGTGACTTTCATTCTTGTTATAAAGCCTGGGTGGTTATGTTAGTAGTATTTTTTTAGATCCATACCCTTGTATAAAGCAGCAACTTCATCGGCATAGCCATTCAGGAATAGTGTCTTGCGTTTGCGAAATTCACCAATCCGGCGTTCGCGTTTTTGTGACCACCTGGGATGATCGACATTGGGGTTTACATTGGAATAAAAGCCATATTCTACCGCGTTGGCTTTTTGCCAGGAGGAAATAGGCTGCTCTTCCAGAAAGTGAATTTTAACGATGCTCTTGATGCTCTTGAAACCATATTTCCACGGCACGACCAGACGCAATGGAGCGCCATTCTGGTTTAACAGGTCTTTGCCGTAGATTCCGGTAGCCAACAGGGTGAGCGGGTGCATGGCTTCATCGATGCGCAAGCCTTCGACATAGGGCCATTCCAGTACGCTGCGTTTTTGACCAGGCATTTGCTCGGGGTCAAGCAGGGTTTCGAAGTAGACGTATTTGGCTTTTGAGGTGGGTTCAAAGCGTTTTAGCAGTTTGCCGAGCTCAAAACCCATCCAGGGGATCACCATGGACCAGCCTTCTACGCAGCGAAAACGGTAAATACGCTCTTCGGTCTGCATAGGCTTGAGGAGGTCTTCAAGTGCAAAGCTGCCGGGTTTGGCACATTCACCGTCTACTGTCACCGACCAGGGTGATGTTTTCAGTGTATGCGCATTTTTTGCAGGATCAGATTTTCCCGTTCCAAACTCGTAGAAATTGTTATAGGTAGTGATGTCTTTATAGCTGGTTAATTCGTTTTTTAAATCATCCTGTCTGGCTTTGGCATTTAACACATTGCCAGCCAGGCTGCTGCCCAGCAGGATAGAGCCTGCTCCCATGGTCTTGATGAATTTTCTGCGACCACGGTACAGACTTTCATCTGTGACATCGTGGTCTTTTAATGCCTGGGGTTTCCTGATAATCATTGCGTGCCCTCTTGTGTAATATTTTCTGGTATAGCAGGTCTATGGCTATTTGTTGTATTGACTGTTTATACAGACTTTTGAGTACCAACAATAATACCTGCGTGATGTAGTTTTAGCAGAATGCGATAGCCGGTATGCAAAGCCTCTTCAGGGTCTGGGTGTTGCATTTCTTCGGCTAACCGGGTCAGTATCTCTGTCCCTGTTCTTGGCGTTTCATCCTGTAACAGTTCCATGATACGTGCAGTGACAGGGTCGGCACCAAAATATTCGATATCGCCTTCGCTATCTCTGTAGATGATAATGAAGCTGGGTTGCTCTGGCTGCTCAACAGGCTGGTTGCTCGCACTGATTTCGTGTACTGGCCAGGCATAGCTTAGACAAAAAGCAGTCGGTGAGAGCACCGGGGGAAACGCCTTCATATCACCATGTGGATCAATATGCTCCCAGTCTGGCTCGTCCTGATCTACCATCAGCGCAACCTCTGCCCACTCAAAATGCGCTAGGTCAAACAGATAGGGCGGATCATCCTCAGTAGCGGTGTGTTCATGTTGCAGATACAGCACAAATTCCTGCGAAATATCGACAAAATAGGGGCTATGGCTGCGATGTGTCGAGAAAAAGGCGCGTGCCAGACGTTCCCAGGCTGCATCGTCATAGTGTGTCCTTAGCACGGGAAAGCTGCTTTCCAGAAAGCCGTTGACGTTATTGAAAAACAGCTCACGGTAAATCGCCATACGCCGGTCTTCGATGCCTTCAGGACCGGGTGTGTTTTGGGGGTCACGGATATGTGCTGTAAATTCGAACTGTTTACGCTGGAATTCTGGTAGGGGCTGTGTTTCCTGCTTAGCCATGAGTGCCTGTCACCTTGGTAGTTTCGTATTTAGCCTG
>JALVFC010000272.1 GCA_027030285.1 Thiotrichaceae bacterium
ACAGCACCTTCCGAATACGAAATGGTTATTTATTAAGCAGATAAAAGAGCCAATCTATCCTAGACTTCTGGTAGCTGACCTGGAACACTCTCCTGTCCTTAGGGATGAGGTGCTTAATACCAAAGACGGTAAGGACCGCCCTGCTTCCAGGTCAGCACATCTGGTCGAATAAATTCGACCCTACAACAAGAGAATAGTTACTGACTATCCAATCGTTGCTGATAAATCTCAACGTCTGCCTGCTCTCTTAAAGCCTTCAACGTTGCCATCTGTTCGCGATTGCCGATATAGGATGAATATTGTGAAATCATCTGCTCATCCAGCTTGGTATCGCCATCCTTAACAGCCGTCAGGGCTATGATTGAATAGTCACCTTGAGGACTCTGCACACCGCCATAAACAGCTTTGCCATCTGCTGGTAAAGCTAACTTGAATGCATTCTGTACAATATAGGGAGGGACTTTGCTGTCTCCTTCGCGTGTAATGCCCTGATATTTTTCTATCTGCGATGCCGCTTCACCCAGACTATCCCAGTTGCCCGTTTTTCTCAGCTCAGCAAGTAATGTATCAACTTTTTCTTTTAATAGCTTGCGACCCTGTTGTTGCTTGAGATTATTGACAATCGTTTCGCGCACATCTGACAACGGCTTTAGCTCAGGTGATTTATGCGCATCCAGACGCAAGACAATAGCCTGGCTATCTGATAGCTCAATCAGGGGTGAATTTACACCTTGAGTTAATACTTCCGGGTTAAATGCAGCACTGACGACTTTTGGATTAGCAGCAAGCCCTGTACCACTCTTGCGACTAAAGAAATCAGTCGTCTTGATTTCTGCGCCAATGGCATCTGCTGCCGGTTGTAGACTGCCGTCATTTTCAAAGGCAGTGGTGCGCAACTCCTCCAACATATCCTCATATTGCTCTGCCGTTTTTTTACGACGGTAATCTTTTTCAACATCAGCTTTTGCTTCAGTGAAGGGAATCTGATGCGCATCTACACGGTCTATGAGTTTAATGATTTCATAACCGCCACCAGCTTTGATGGGCTTAATAATATCGCCTACAGATGCACTGAAAATCGCATCTTCAACCACAGCATCCATGGTTCCCTTTGGCAGGAAGTCTCCAGTATCGCCTAATTCCGCAAATATCTGCTCGCCGTCAGCTGATGCTGCAATATCCTTGAATGTTTTTGCACCTGAAGATAATTCTTTATATAAGGCATCTGCTTTCTGCTGAGCCTGTTCAGCCGTTTGCTTATCAGTAATACTGACTTTAATGTGACTCATCTTGAATTTCGCCTTACTAAAATACAGATCGCTATTCTCATCATAGTAAGCCTGCAACAACTCATCATTTACTTCAATTCTTTTACTAATATCTGTCTCATTAAGCTCAACATAGGCAACTTTTACCTGCTCATCCGTCTGATATAGTTCAGGGTGCGCCTTGTATTCAGCATTGATCATTTCATTGCTTATCTTGATGTCATCGAGCACATCTGCAAGTTTTAATGTATACACCTCGATATCACGCTTTTGCTGTGCCAGAGACTGATAGTGTTGCATTTCACTTTTTGGTAAAAAAGCCGTTGCAGTAATAGCATCCGTAAACTGATCCAGTGTCAATGACTCTCTTAACTGCTGCTCCAGTGAAGCTGGACTACGCCCCTGTGCCTTCAATACCTGTTTGTAGAGATCTGCATCAAACTTACCATCTTTCTGAAATTGCGGGATCGACTTGATCAGGTTCAAGACCTCCTGTGAACTTGCGCGGTAGCCCTGCTCCCTGGCGTGTTGCTCCAGTAAGGTTCTGCTAATGAGGCTTTCCAGAGCAGACTTTCTGAGTGCTTTCTCATTAAAACCGGGAGGAATCTTGCCAAACATGGAAGCAATTCGCTGGCGCTGTTGTGACACCTCGTTTTGTACGGCTTGCAAGGAGATATCTTCACCATTAACAACAGCTACGATATTATCGCCACCACCACCAAGGTATTGCTGTATACCCCACAGGGCAAATGGAACACTAATCAGTATGACGATGAAGTAGGCTATCCAGCCTTTGGCGTTATCATGTATTGATTGAAGCATAGTTTTCTATTCTTGATACCGTCATAACTTCCCACTTCTCGGGCAAAACATGGTGCCAGGTACTGGATAGTTATGTCTAGTTAATGAATCGGACGTAAGTAACAGTGGCTGTATCTTACACCAGAAATTCTCCAGCAAAAAAAGTGCAAAAAAAAGGACGCCGAAGCGTCCTTTAGTATAGTGGCGGAGCGGACGGGACTCGAACCCGCGACCCCCGGCGTGACAGGCCGGTATTCTAACCAGCTGAACTACCGCTCCACATTTTGGTGGGTGATGAGAGATTTGAACTCCCGACATCCGCCTTGTAAGGGCGGCGCTCTACCAACTGAGCTAATCACCCGCTGCTCGTCCAGCGAGGATGCGAATATTAAATGATCTTTTCATAGATTGCCAGTGTTTCAGGCTATTTTTTTCAGGTTAACTGAAAATTCCTGATCCGGTTACTTTAACGAGCAACCAAGACCGTAATTTTACTATAAACTTCTGAGAATACCACTTCAACTAACTAACGAACAGGAATTCCCGCTACACAAGTCATCTCTGGGATTTATGGCTGAGACAGCAAAAGACACGCCTTGGGTTTTCTACAGAGCACAGTACACCCCATCGGGACACCCAATGAAAAATCACAGGCT
>JALVFC010000273.1 GCA_027030285.1 Thiotrichaceae bacterium
TGGACAAGCTCCTAGTAGTTACCCCCCTCGCCAACAGAATGATGACCAACTTAAATTCAGCAAACTAATTGTTCAAGCAACCGAAAAACACCACTTTGAGGCTTATTATGAAGCGCTTGCACCACCTTTGATGGTATGCAGTATATCTTCCAGTTCGGTAATCATCTGTTTGACGAGTTGATGCGTCTGTGTATGATCCTCACCCGCCTCTTCACCATTGAGCTTTTGCCGGGCGCCACTGATGGTATAGCCATTATCATAGAGAAGACTGCGAATCTGCCTGATGAGTAGCACATCCTGGCGCTGATAATAACGCCTGTTACCCCGTCGCTTCATTGGCTTGAGATTTGGAAACTCCTGTTCCCAATAACGCAAAACATGTGACTTGACACCACACAATTTGCTAACTTCGCCTATGGTAAAATAGCGCTTCCCGGGTATGGCGGGAAGTTCATTATTATTAGTCGGTTCCAGCATAGGTTTCTACTCGACGTTTAAGCTTTTGCCCTGGACGGAAAGTGACGACTCTACGAGCACTTACCGGGATCTCTTCACCAGAGTTAGGGTTTCTACCCGGGCGTTCTTTTTTATCTCTTAACATAAAATTGCCAAAGCCCGAGAATTTGACATTAATGCCCTGTTCCAGTGCAGATTTGATTTCCTCAAAAAACATTTCAACCAGGTCTTTGGCTTCTCGTTTATTCAACCCTACTTCTTCATACAAATTTTCTACAATATCTGCCTTGGTTAAGGTCATTTCTCTCGCTCCATTTATTCAATATTAATATTCAATATAGATACTCAGCATATTATTATGAAAGTATAGCTTTAGCTCCGCCCTAACAAGCTGTTTACATCTCCCAGGCGAGCCTTAGGACTCACTTCCAATAATATTAATTGCTCTAGCCACTCCTGGTTTTAAGTCTTAGCACAGGCATGATCCCTTAGCGTAAGACCGCACCAGTGTGTTGCTCTAGCAGTTTAACCAGTGTGTTAGTACATGTTGTTATTTCTGTTTCCTCTAATGTGCGCGAAACATCTTGAAAAATCAAGCTTAAAGCGAGACTTTTATGACCTTTCGGAATACCTTCGCCCACATAGCTGTCAAATAAATAATAGTCAACTAATTGAACTATTTCAGATTTTTTTATTACTTCTGCAATTTCAGCAAAGCTAATATTTTCTTTCACCAAAAGTGCCAAATCGCGCTGAATAGCCGGATAAGCGGATACTTTTGTGTACTTAGGCAACTTTCGCTTACTAATTTGCTCAATATCCAGCTCAAACACATAAACTGATTGCCCCAGTCCAAGTGCTGATTCCAGCCGGGGATGTAGCGCACCCAACCAGCCAACAGGTTCATCTGCTTCCCTGGTCTTCTTCATCACTCTGGCACACTGCCCAGGATGCAAGCTGGGGTGTTCTGCAACGACAAAACTAAATTCACTGCCCGCTACTTCGCTCAAAAGAGCCTCGACATCTCCTTTAACATCGAAGAAATCGACATCAGTTGACCTGCTTGCCCACTGGGGAGGCATTAATGTACCGGTAATAGCGCCTGCTATTTTTTTTCGCTGAAGCAAACCTTCCGCGGTTTTAACAAAGGTCAAACCTGTTTCAAACACGCGCACACGCGTTTGCTGACGTTTCAGGTTATGACTTACTGTCTTTAGCAAACCTGGCCATAAAGTAGTACGCATGACAGACAGTTCAGCTGATAACGGGTTGGCAAGCTGTACTGCCTGCAAGTCGGGTGAAATAAGCTTTTCTGCTTTTTCATCCACAAAGCTATAGCTTACCACTTCATGATAATCGCGTGAAGTCAGTACGTTATAAAAATCTTCCAGCTTAATTTCCGCTTCAGCAGACTGGACAATCAAAGGGGGCATTTTTCGCAAAGTGGACGGGATCTGATCGTAGCCATTTATTCTGGCGAGCTCTTCTATTAAATCCACTTCAAGTGCAATATCAAAGCGGAAAACAGGTGGTGTTACCTGCCAGCCCTGGTCACTCTTCTCTACCTGACAACCCAGGCGCTGCAAGATATTTTCGACCTTACTTTCGGGGATTTGCATGCCCAGCAATTTTGTGATGCGCTGTTCGCGCAAGAGTATTGGAGCACGTATCAATAACTGATCATCCATGACAAGATCTGTTACTTCAGCGGGTTCTCCTCCGCAAATATCCACGATAAGCTGCGTTGCCCGCTGTATCGCCCTAACCTGTAAATCAGGTGATACGCCACGCTCAAAGCGGTGTGACGAGTCAGTATGCAGACCATAGCGACGCGCCTTGCCAGCAATAGCCTCGGGTGCAAAATAAGCACTTTCCAGAAAAATGGACTGCGTATCATCTGTAACCGAGGTAGGCAGACCTCCCATAATTCCTGCCAGAGCCTGCGCTCCACTTTCATCAGCAATCACCAGACTGCCCGTCTGCAAGTCAATGGTATTGCCATCCAGCAACTCCAGTGTTTCTCCAGCTTTTGCCATACGCACATGCAACCCGCCATTGAGCTTTTGCAAATCAAAAGCGTGCATGGGCTGACCCAACTCCAGCAAGACGAAATTGGTAATATCAACAATGGGGCTCAAGCTACGCAAACCGGCGCGCTGTAGCCTGGACACCATCCACTGAGGTGTCTCTGCGCTACTATTTACCTTGTGAATAATGCGCCCTGCATAGCGTCTACAGGCTTCTGGTGCTTCTATCTGCAC
>JALVFC010000274.1 GCA_027030285.1 Thiotrichaceae bacterium
GGATTTTGTTGAGCGGTTATTTAATAAAAAGAAAGGTGTATGGCCTTATATGAGCGACTACTTACCACACAGCGGAAGTTCTGAATATAAGCTGGTGCCAAAGAGTGTTGATACCCGGTCACGGAAGATACAGACTGTTTTCTCTGATAATACACTTGGTCTGTCGGCAATTGCTGTGCATCATGGACCATTGCCTGCGTTGGCATGGAGGATTACTGTGGGAGCAAAATCGGTTGTTTTTAGTGGTGATATGAGCGGTAAATTCAATACCCTTCGGCTACTGGCGCAACATGCAGATCTGTTAATCGCACATAACGCTGTGTCTGAAGGGGTGAGTGGCATAGCCCGGAATTTACATATGCCGCCTTCTGTGATTGGTGCTATAGCAGCGCAGGCAAAGGTTAAGAAGGTGGTATTATCCCATCGTATGTTGCGTACCCTGGGCAGGGAGCATGAGACACTTTCAGTTATTCGTCAGTATTATCGTGGTTCGGTAGTTTTTGCTGATGATTTGAGTTGCTATCCGCTTTAATTGAGGCTAATGAGCTAAAATTTACTCATTATATTTTTTTATGGTTCATATCTTGCGGTTAAAGCTTTATGGCTATCTTTGTGAAACTACAGCCAAATGCCTTTCGTCCGATAATTGTATTAGAATATAACAATATTATTGTTAGCTAAACAATTAGAACCTATAATTCGGTGCCTTGCTCTTTAGATGAAGTACGATTATGTCAAATACTCAAACAACCCGCAGTGGCAGAAAGGATGTAGAAGTCAAAAGTACCACCTGTTATATGTGTGCCTGTCGATGCGGCATCAATGTCACTTTGGAAAAAGGGGAGGTTCGCTACATCGAGGGGAACCCGGATCATCCATTGAATAAGGGAGTGATCTGTGCCAAAGGTTCTTCCGGGATAATGAAGCAGTATTCTCCCGCACGTCTGACCAAACCTTTAAAGCGTAAGCCGGGTACAGAGCGTGGTGCAGGGGAGTTTGTACCGATTGAGTGGGACGAGGCATTCCAGATTATGGAAGATCGTCTGAGTGAGATTCGTGCCACTGACCCGAAAAAGTTTGCTCTGTTTACTGGTCGTGACCAGATGCAGGCGCTCACGGGGATGTTTGCCAAGCAGTTTGGTACGCCAAACTATGCCGCGCATGGCGGGTTTTGTTCGGTGAATATGGCAGCGGGTATGATTTATACTATTGGTGGTTCGTTCTGGGAGTTTGGTGGCCCGGATCTGGAGCGTGCCAAGTTGTTTATTATGATTGGTACTGCGGAGGATCATCACTCCAATCCGTTGAAGATTGAGCTGTCTCATTTCAAGCGTAATGGTGGCAAGTTTATTTCCATTAATCCTGTGAGGACGGGCTATTCTGCCGTGGCGGATGAGTGGATTCCGATTCGTCCTGGCACGGATGGTGCGTTGTTTATGGCGCTGATCCACGTGCTGATCAAGGATGCACTGTTTGATCGTGAGTTTCTGATTAAATATACCAATGCGGCTGAACTGGTGAATCAGGATGAAACCAGTGATGATTTCGGTCTGTTTTTGCGTACCACGGAAGATCGGCGTGAAGGTTGTGTTGATCCACAAAACAAGCTGTGGTGGGATCGTAATAAGAATGAGCCTGTCCCGAGTCAGAACCGCGCTGCTGATCCTTTCCTGTTTGGTGAATATGATCTGGATGGTACTAAGGTAAAAACGGCTTTTCAGCTGTTGACTGAGCGCGTAGAAAAATACACCCCGGAATGGGCGTCAGAAATTACCGGTATCTCTGTGGAGACAATTATCCGTCTGGCACATGAAATGGGCATTACTGCCCGGGATCGCAAGATTGAACTGCCGATTGCCTGGACGGATGCCTGGGGTGAAGAGCATGACAGTGTGACGGGTAATCCGGTGGCGTTTCATGCCATGCGGGGTCTGGCAGCGCACTCTAATGGCTTCCATTCCATTCGTAATATGGCGTTGTTAATGACCCTGCTGGGTACGATTGACCGCCCTGGCGGATTCCGTCACAAAGCACCTTTCCCACGTCCGATTCCGCCCTGTCCCAAGCCGCCGAACAAGCCTGAAGATGTACAGCCCAATACTGAGCTCAATGGTATGCCGCTGGGTTTTCCTGCATCGCCGGATGATTTGTTTGTAGATGACGAGGGTGAGCCGGTACGTCTGGACAAGGCATTCTCTTGGGAACATCCGCTGTCTGCACACGGGCTGATGCACAATGCCATTACCAACGCCTGGCGTGGTGATCCGCACAAGATTGATACGTTGCTTCTGTTTATGGCGAATATGGCGTGGAACTCTTCCATGAATACCAGCGAGGTGCGCAAGATGCTGGTAGATAAGGAAGAAGATGGTACGTACAAGATTCCATATATTATTGTTTGTGATGCGTTCCAGTCTGAAACGGTACAGTTCGCTGATCTGGTATTGCCTGATACCACCTATCTGGAGCGTCACGATGTCATGTCCATGCTGGATCGTCCGATTTCAGAATACGATGGGCCGGTTGATTCGGTGCGTATTCCAGTTTTGCCGCCAACAGGTGATTGCAAGCCCTTCCAGGAAGTGTTGATTGAAATGGGAACACGTCTGGGTCTGAAAGCTTTTGTTGATGATAGCGGTAAACGCAAATACCGTGATTATCCAGATTTTATAGTTAATTTTGAGACAGCACCGGGCTCAGGTATTGGCTTTTTATC
>JALVFC010000275.1 GCA_027030285.1 Thiotrichaceae bacterium
TACGTGTATGCTGACGAATACTGGAATCGTAATCAGCAAGTTTTTTTCTAAATGTAGCGGCTATTGCAGTACGCTCCATTTCGGTTTCAATTTCTTTATTCAGCACCCCCAGATGTGCAGCGTTATGCCGCTGTTGCTCCTTCATATGACTCCGCATCACTCTGACAGCATCTTCGGCTTCAGAGATATCTGCCTGATATTCACAGACTTGTTCAGTAAGTGTATGAATCTTGCCAAGCTGCTTATAATCAGCCTTTATGTCAGTCAGACCTCCCTCCCCTGCTTTTCTAACCAGTTCCAGACTACGAGGCGGGAACGAGTTGCTAAGTGAAGTGGTGACGTGCTTGTAGCTCTCATTTAAGGCTTCCGAATAAAGCTGTGCATTTTGTTTCAAAGGGGTAAGCAGCCTGTCCTCTGTACGCCAGGTAAACAACATGCTCAAAAAGAAAGCAATCGCAAGTGCTGCCGCTAATAACGGCATCCACAATTCTGTCCAGCTACTGACTTGCGCAAATTGTGCAGCAGCATCGGGCATCAGCAGTTTTTGAGCAGTTTGAGGGAAAAACTTGATAAATGCCCATAGCCCCATGGCAACCAGCAAAGCTGCAAATAACACATCTGACAGAATAGAGTACAATCGCTGTTTCCTACCTGCACTGATAAACGCCTGTTTGTCAGTAGAATAAGCATCAGCAGATTGCTGTAACTGGGATACCAGTTGCCCCTTGTAATCCTGATCCGTTTCCAGAGTGTCTCTGGTGTCCACCAGCTCGGGTAGCCAGGTATCATCAATCCCCAACTGTTGCAGTTCGTTATAGGTTTTCTCATAACGCGGACGCAGTGATACCAGCGCCTCATCATCCCGTTCATTGGCCTGGCGGCATTCATTGCTAATGCGTGAATACGCACTAATACCCACCATTTCCTTAATGCTTTCACTATTCGGATGCGGGGTTGATAACTCACGTTGCACCAGATAGTACGAATCCGAAAAGGTTTCATAGCCATAGCCAAGAATATCCTGCAAGACACTTTCAGTTTCTTCTGGCGTATCGGCAATCAGATCGGCTTCTTTTTCACTGAACAACTGGGCATCTACGCCACCTTTTCTGTCAATAATGCGGGTTAGCTGATAGGCATCTCCCTTATGGATAAAATTCAGGATGACAGAAGCATTCTTTTCACCCCAGCCAATCAGTTTGCTGGCATTATCCTCAGTCGTCATAAAAGTACGCCCAAACAGTGCGAAACTGAGTGCGTCAGCCAGAGTGGTTTTACCCGATTCATTCTCACCGCTAACGGTAATCAGCCCCTTTTCCGGAACATTATTAATCTCCAGGCGTTTATATTTGCGGAAGTTCTCAGCTGTAATTGAGCGGATAATCATGCCTGCTCACCTCCTGTGTCTACCTGGGTTGACTTGTCAGGATTTTCCAGACGATCCAGAATGAGCTTCATGGCATCTTCATAAATGCTGGCATCAAAATTGTCCATACTGGCTTGCTGCTCAACATCTTCATCACAGAATGCTACGAAGCGTCTGGCTACTTTGGTAGTTAACTCATCTTCTTTTAGCCAGCGCAGGTATTTGGAGTTTGCCATAACAGTGGTTTCCTTAACTTGTCCTTCTGATATATTGAGTATCAGCCATAGTTTAATGTAATTAAGCAAATATATACAGGAAATAGTTGATTACATAAGAAAGTATTCTCAAGAAAAAATCCAGCCAGCAAAAAAATAATTTCTCCCTGTATGGACATGATCCATAGTATTATTCACGAAATTTTATTTTGTTCCAGTTCTGCCCAAACCAGGTGCTCTCCAAGGTAAATACACATGACAACCAATATCCATGCTGACCGTATATTAATACTCGACTTTGGCTCCCAATACACACAACTCATCGCCCGCCGAGTGCGTGAAGTCGGGGTCTATTCCGAGATCTACCCCTGGGATATTTCAGCAGATGACATCAAAAAATTTAACCCAAAGGGCATCATACTCTCCGGCGGCCCAGAATCTGTCATTGACAGCGATCCTCCCAGAGCACCTGATATTGTATTTCAACTCAACATCCCGGTACTGGGAATCTGCTACGGCATGCAAACCATGGCAGCCCAGCTTGGCGGAGAAGTTATCAATGCAGACACACATGAATATGGCTATGCCCAGGTACGAGCCAGAGGGCATACTGCACTATTAAAAGACATTGAAGACCATGTATCAGAAGAAGGCTATGGATTACTGGATGTGTGGATGTCGCATGGAGACCGGGTCGAAAAACTGCCGGATAACTTCAAACTAATGGCAAGTACCGACAGCGCCCCCATAGCAGGAATCGCAGACGAAAACCGCCATTTTTATGGCATTCAGTTTCACCCGGAAGTCACCCATACCAAACAGGGTAAACGCATACTTGAACGATTTGTCAGGGATATCTGTCGCTGCGAAGGACTCTGGACATTCAGCAACATTATCGACAGCAGTATAAAAAATGTCCGCGAGCAAGTGGGTGATGATGAAGTCGTACTAGGATTGTCAGGCGGTGTGGATTCCTCTGTTGTGGCTGCCATTTTGCACCGCGCCATTGGAAAACAACTCACCTGTGTATTCGTCGATACCGGTCTGCTGCGCTATCAGGAAGGCGACCAGGTCATGGCAATTTTTGCCGAGCATATGGGAGTAAAAGTCATCCGTGTGAATGCCGAAGAGCG
>JALVFC010000276.1 GCA_027030285.1 Thiotrichaceae bacterium
CGCAAAACCCGATGTCGCTATAGTCAACAATGCAGGACCTGCTCACCTTGAGGGGTTTGGTGACATTGCAGGTGTCGCCAGAGCCAAGGGCGAGATTTTTCAGGGACTAAGAGAAGGCGGCACAGCCATTATCAATGCAGATGATGAATACGCCGACTACTGGATGAGCCTGGCTGGACAGCACAAGGTCATTCGCTTTGCCCTGCAAAATACAGCCGAGGTACAGGGTGAGTATCTCGGCAATGGCACATTAGAGATAACGACCCCCAACGATCAGCAGCAGGTTCAGTTACAACTTCCAGGGAAACATAATGCCATGAATGCACTGGCGGCTACCGCAGTAGCTGTTGCACTGGGTGCTGATTTGCTCACTGTCAAGGCAGGTCTGGAATCGCTAGCCCCTGTTGCCGGGCGGCTGGCGATGAAGCCGGGCTTGCAGGGCAGTACCTTGATTGATGATACCTATAATGCCAACCCCGGCTCTGCCAATGCTGCCATCAATGTGCTGGCTGAGGCAGCGGGTCAGCGACTGTTTGTGCTGGGTGATATGGGTGAGCTGGGTGAGGATACCTCAGCCTTGCATGCTGATATTGGATTAAAAGCCAGGAAAGCAGGTATTCAGCAAATGTATTGCCTGGGGCAGAACAGTGCAAAAGCCTGTGAGCAGTTCGGGCAGCCGGAAAATGCCTATCAGGATAAAGATGCCCTGATAGCCCAATTAAAAGATCAACTGAAAAATGACATGACCATTCTTGTAAAAGGTTCACGCAGTGCAAAGATGGAACAGGTGGTAGAAGCACTTACCGCAAACAGTCAACAAGGCAGGAGCGAGCCATGTTAGTAGCGTTATTTGATTATCTTAGCCAGTACTACAGCGGCTTCAATGTGTTTCAGTACATTACCCTGCGCGCCATCCTCGGTTTGCTGACTGCTTTGGGTATTGCCATGTTGCTCGGGCCACGCATGATCGTGCATCTGACACAGATGAAAGTAGGGCAGGTGATACGTGATGATGGTCCACAATCCCATCTGGTTAAAGCAGGCACACCCACTATGGGCGGTGCGCTGATTTTACTGGCGATCACGATTTCCACCCTGTTATGGAGTAACCTGAATAACCGCTATATGTGGCTCGTATTACTGGTCACACTGGGCTTTGGAACCGTCGGCGGCCTGGATGACTATCTCAAGCTGAAATATGGAAACAGCAAGGGACTGCCCGCGAAATTCAAGTATCTGGGGCTGTCACTGATTGGCATTGTTGCAGCGCTGGTGATGTATCTGATGGCTGATTCAGCGGTAGAAACTACCTTGTATTTCCCCGTTATTAAAGAATGGAGCTGGAATATGGGCTGGCTGTTTGTGCCCTGGGTATATCTGGTGCTGGTGGGTTCTAGCAATGCCGTGAATTTAACGGATGGTCTGGATGGATTGGCGATTATGCCAACCATACTGGTGGCAGGTGGGCTTGCTGTCTTTGCCTATGTGAGTGGACACGCAAACTTTGCCCGCTATCTGGATATTCCTCTGATCCCCGGAGTGGGTGAGGTGACAATTTTCTGCACAGCAATCTTTGGTGCAGGGCTGGGTTTTCTCTGGTTTAACACCTATCCCGCGCAAGTATTTATGGGTGATGTAGGTGCGCTGGCGCTAGGTGCAGCGCTGGGAATGATCGCTGTGGTCGTCAGGCAGGAACTGGTACTGGTGATTATGGGTGGCGTGTTTGTCATGGAAACCATCTCTGTCATTTTGCAGGTGGGTTCATTCAAGCTAACGGGTAAACGCATTTTTAGAATGGCACCCATTCATCACCATTTTGAATTAAAAGGCTGGGCAGAACCCAAGGTAATTGTGCGCTTCTGGATTATCACGGTGATCCTGGTTCTGATTGGTCTGGCAACGCTGAAAGTACGATAGGTTTTGGTAATTGTTTTGGTTCGGTACGGATAAATAATGGATAAAAAACACCAAAAATGGGAAACACTGATTGTTGGTATGGGAGTGACCGGACTGTCAGTTGCACGCTATTTGCAAGACAGGGAAGAAGCGTTTGCCATGGTAGATAGTCGTGAGAACCCGCCGGGAAAAGCTGAACTGGAAAGCGAATTTCCTGAGGTGCCTGCCTATTTCGGTCCCTTCAAAAAAAGCATTTTCAAACAGGCAAAACAAATCATCGTATCGCCGGGAATTTCAGTTTTAACCGATGAGATCATGTATGCACACAGTAAAGGTGCAGAGGTCATCGGTGATATTGAGTTGTTTGTGCGCAGTATTTCGCAGCAACCCATCCTGGCAATAACCGGCTCAAACGGCAAAACAACGGTCACCATGCTACTGAGCCTGATGGCTGAAAAGGCGGGTAAACGGGTGCTAACCGGAGGTAATGTCGGTATTCCCGTATTGCAACTGCTGGATCAGGAAACGCCCGATTTATATGTATTGGAGCTATCCAGTTTTCAGCTGGAAACCACCTATTCAATGAATGCCAAAGCCGCCGTGATTCTGAATATCAGCGAAGATCATCTGGATCGCTATGATGGCATGGACAGCTATGTGGCTGCCAAAGCCAGAATCTATGACCAGTGTGAAGTGCCCGTAGTGAATCGTGATGATGCGCGTGTTTGCCGACTGGCAGGATCTCAGCAGGCTGTCAGTTTTGGGCTGGATGCACCGCAAAGAGACCAGGACTTCGGCTTGCTGCAAAAAGACGGTA
>JALVFC010000277.1 GCA_027030285.1 Thiotrichaceae bacterium
CATTCCTGATATGCGCTTTGTTTCTAGTAACAGCCGCGAAAATGTATCCAGTTTGCTGGTGCGATTTGAAGATTTGCCAGACAAGGTGTTTGACAAACGCCTGGCTGATTTGCGCCGCGAGTTGCAAAATGCTGAAGATCTGCTACCCGATGAAGCTGAGGATATTCAACTGCTGGAAATCACCTCTGGCAACGCCTATCCAGCTGCCCTGATAGCCGTTACCTCAATTGCAGATGATGAAAACCTGCGCCGCTCTGTGCATCACATTAGCCGTCATATTGATCAAATGTCCGGTATTGACCGGGTAGATGAGATTGCGCTGGATGATCCTGAAATACGGGTGAGTTTCCAGCCTGAGAAGCTTGAACAATATGGTTTGACACCCGGGCAGGTTGCCGATGCCATTCGAGTCTGGTTTCAGGATGTCGCAGCAGGAACGCTGGATGCGGCCGGACAAAGCTGGCTGGTTCGCATGGTGGGTAAAACCAGTGATCCACAGCAAATCGCACAATTGATTATTCCTGGCGTACAGGGCGAAATTCCGCTTGCGCGGGTCGCCTCGGTAGAACGGGCGCGCAAGAAGGCAACCCAGGAAGTGCGTGTGGATGGCAATCCTGCAGTGCTGCTTGCCATAATGAAACAGGATAATACCAATATCATCGAGCTGGTAGAGCGCATCAAGACGTATGTCAGGGAGCAGAACAAACTGGAAGATCATACGGGTATTCACCTGAAAATCGTTGATGACAACACTCAGCAAACCCTTAAGGCTATTCATATTATGCAAAGCAATGCGCTAATTGGCTTGCTGCTGGTGATGCTGGTTTCGTGGTTTTTTCTCGGTTTCAGAATGGCATTCCTCACATCTATTGGGATTCCCTTTATCCTGGCAGCTACATTCTGGACGCTGGATACCATGGGGCAGACACTCAATGTGACGGTATTGATTGGCGTAGTGATTGTGTTGGGTATGCTGGTTGATGATGCGGTTGTAGTGGTGGAAGGGATTTACTACCGAATGCAACGCGGTATGCAGGCATTGCAGGCTTCACTGGAGTCGCTGCGAGAGGTGGCACAACCCGTTACCACTGCCGTTCTGACCACCATTTCGGCGTTTTTGCCGCTCATGCTGCTACCCGGTATTTTGGGTAAGTTTATGATGGTTGTACCACTGGTGGTTACGATTGCCCTGCTGATTAGTCTGGTTGAATCTTTCTGGATGCTGCCTGCGCATGTCACAGTTATGGGTGGCTCGATGGAGAAGCCTGGAAAAATACAACAAATGCGAACCGCCATCTTGCGCTGGCTCAGGCATCGTTACTCCCTTGTTTTGCTACGCTCCCTGCGTTGGCCGAAGGCTACCCTGGCAGTGGTTATTTCCCTGTTTTTATTGGCGGGGGCAATAGTAGGTGCCGGGTTGGTCAAAGTGGACTTCTTTGCAGCTGATACCTTGCGGCTGTTTTATGTGAATGTGGAAATGCCCGCTACCAGCACCTTGCAAGACACGCTTAATAAAGCACTTGAAGTTGAAAAGCAGGTTAAAAAATATCTGCGCAGTAATGAAGCGCGTGCAGTGGTGACTTATGCAGGGCAAATGTTTACCGAAACAGAACCTTATTTTGGCGCACGGTACGGGCAGATTGTTGTCGGCTTAAATCCTGAAACCCGTGATTCAAGGCGCGTCGAGGAAATTGTTGAATCCATGCGCGAAGCTGTGACCTCTGTCCCTGGTGCCAGTAGTATTTCGTTTTTAACCTTTGCTTCAGGTCCACCAGCCAGTAAGCCCATTAGTGTAAAAGTGCGTGGTGATGATTTTGCGGTTATTCAGCAGGCATCACATATTTTGCAAGGAATCCTGCGTGAGATGGGTGGTGTGAAGGATATTAGTGATAATGCTAGCGAAGGCAGAATGGAACTCACGCTACAGCTTGACCACGATGCGATTCGCCGTGCAGGTATTAATCCGCTGGAAGTGACGCGCACCATTCGCTTGCTGGTTGATGGTGAAGTTGTTGCCGATATGCAGGATCAGGGAGAAAAGCTGGAAATCCGACTGCGACCCGACAAACAGAAAATTGATGATATTGGAGATATTCTGGATTTTCGTTTACCAACTCCTGAAGATGGCAGCATTCCCTTGCGAGAATTGACCAGACAGCAGCGTGTTGTTTCCATGGGTAATATTCGTCACCACAACTTCCGGCGCACCATTACGGTAGAAGCTGATCTGGTGACACACAAGCAGGAAGACTTCTGGAAATGCCGCATTCAGCCAGCCTTGCAAGGCAAACCCAAAGACTATAGCCAGTGCGCGCTGGATACGGTCACCGCCAATAAGAAGCTGTTGCAGGCATGGGAAAAGTACAAAGCGGATTTCCCAGGAATTGATCTGAGCTTTTCAGGGCAACTGGATGATATTAATGAATCTATTGGCTCTATGGGGAAGTTGTTTCTGATTGGTGTAGGGCTAATGTATTTACTGCTGGGAACACAGTTTAAGAGCTATTTTCAGCCGATAATTATCCTCATTACCATACCGATGGCATTCTCTGGAGTTACCTTTGGTTTGCTGCTTACACAAAGCCCGTTAAGTCTGTATACCCTGTATGGCGTGGTTGCGCTGGCAGGGATTGCCGTGAATGGTGCCATTGTTTTGATATCTGCCGCCAATGACCGACGGCAACAGGGCATGAGTACACT
>JALVFC010000278.1 GCA_027030285.1 Thiotrichaceae bacterium
TTGTTCGAGTGTTTTGTCCGTTGATACCAGTACTGTCCTGATACGGCGCATTTCCTCATTCATGAGTAAGCGCACACGCTTCATGAGCAGGATGCGATCCTGACAAAATGCATCACATTCGTTTGGAGCGATATAGAGCAGTGTCCATTTTTTTGTAATTGTCTGCTCTTTTTTTGCTTGCTGGTTTGCGAGCATCAGGTCATTTATGTTTAGAGGGATTGGTGGTGTAACAAGAGTGCCGTAGTTTACAGTGCTACCTCCAAGTCCCAGTCTTTCCTTGTTGAAAAAAACCAGTGTGCCTAGTATGACGGGGGCTGTGAAAATTATGAGCAATGCAATCAGTGATTTTTTTCCTTTATTCATGTGTTCCTGTTCGTTGTTAGAGGGTCGTGTATTAATAAGTAGCAGGATTAGCCTTTTAATACGCTATAATTAATGGTCAGCATGGTTAGTAGCAATAGTGCTGCGACAATAGTATGAGCAACCGCGATGGTTATAGGTAAACTCAGTATTACATTCATCATTCCCAGGCTGACTTGCAGGACAAGCAGCAAGAGAAGCATGGCGCCCATGGCTTTATATCGGCCAAATGAAAAACCAAGCAGTTTGATGCTCAGGGTAAGCAGGTAAGTAAAAACTATAGCAGCGCCAATTCGATGGGCAACCTGTATAGCGGTACGCGCAGGACTTTCCAGAACGCCATATTCATAGTTAGTGCCGGAATCATGACCGATGCTGAAACCACTGGTGAAATCCATGGGAGGCCACCATTGCCCGGCACAAGTCGGGAAGTCATTGCCACAGGCTAATGCTGCGTAATTGGTACTAGTCCAGCCGCCTAGTAATATCTGCACAATAATCAACAGCAGGCCAATAACTGCAAAGACTTTCATGCCGTTACTGGTTGAAGTGGGGTGTTGGTGATTGAGCTGGTTAAGCAGCAACCACCAGAGTATGGAAAGGGTGGTGAAGCCACCCACCAGGTGAGCGGATACAATAACAGGGCTTAGCAGTAAAGTGACTGTCCACATGCCTAACAAAGCCTGGAACACTACCGTTAGTAAAAGCATGATGGGTAATGTTTTGCTTTGGTAGACGGGTGTTTTTTTGCGTAACACCATCACTAGTATAAGAAGAATTACGACTCCCAGAGTGCCAGCAACATAGCGGTGTACCATCTCCTTCCATGCTTTGCCTTGTTCGAGTGGTCTTTCAAAGTTCGTATCTGAAACTTTTTCCGGGACACTAATATGACCGTAGCAGCCTGGCCAGTCCGGACAACCAAGCCCGGCATCTGATAAACGTGTATATGCGCCGAGTACAATGACGATAAGAGCCAAGAGTACAGAGAATATAAGGGTTTTTGTATAGAATGTTGGTTTAACAGTCATAAATATATTCATTGATATCCTTTAATCTGTTTGTCGGCGTAACTGAGTTCGAGCAATATAAGAGAATTATAATATTCAGTTTTTTCAATAGATTGTTAATATGTTTCCCATAGATTTTTTTATATACCAGATTGTGTGTTTTATTATCAGCTTCAATGGTTGTAACGATAATCAGTTAGCTTTAATTAGTAGTTAGGTATCTGTTTGTATTTAATTAATTAGTGACTTTATGTGTTTGTGTTTCTCAGTATGACCACACTGAACAAGCTGGTTCAGAGCCCATTTAATGAAAGAGCAAGATTATTTTTTAAACCACCACTAGCAAATTTATTTCTAAGCTTGTAGACTACGAAAAGTTTTGAGATAGATCAACTTTTCAAAAGAAATTTATATAACTCCCATATTACTTCTTGACAAAGGTGTCTTGTATCTCAAACGAAACTGCGAGATAAGGCGTTGATTAGCTGCTTCTTATTTCACATAAAGTTCAAACTGGTCTCTTGAAAAAGAACCCAGATTGCGTAAGCAAGGCTGCTCTGGAACCGCCCTTAAAAAAAATAATTATTACTGGGTGCTTCGGGTGATGGTGTGTTTGTCATCATGCAGGGCATGCAAGGCTATATAAAGATTTCAGTAACTTTAACCGAGTCTTTCTGGCATTAGCACGCCACCAAGAATCTCAATATCAGGAGGAGGCTGTATGTTGAGTAGAAGATGTTCAGTATGTTCAGCAGATGCATCGTCAAACAGGTTCATAGCAAGGTACACCACAAAGTTCAAAGTCAAGTCCAATGCAATAGCAAGTTGGCTGTTAATCTCATTTTTCTTTCTACCACTGTCAGCATTCGCTGATCTGGGCTTCAATTTACCCAAAGGGGTTACTCCAGTTAGTCAAAATATCTATGACTTGCATATGACGATTTTCTGGGTGTGTGTAGGTATTGCAGTGGTTGTTTTTGGTGTGATGATTTACTCGATTATTTTTCACCGTAAGTCCAGAGGTGCCAAGGCTTCCAACTTTCATGAAAGTACTGCAATAGAGTTGATCTGGACATTGATTCCACTGGGGATTCTCATAGCTATTGCAGTTCCGGCGACAAGAGTACTTATTGATCTGGAGAATACAGATAAAGCAGAAATGACTGTGAAAATCACTGGTTATCAGTGGAAGTGGCAATATGAATATCTGGATAATGGCGTTAAGTTCTTTAGCAATCTTTCCAAAGATTCCAGAGAGCGCAGTGAAATGGGAAAAGTAGGAGATTACCCGGATCATTATTTACAAGATGTTGATAATCGGCTGGTGTTGCCAGTAAATACACGGATACGCTTTTTGATGACATCCAATGATGTGATCCATTCTTGGTGGGTGCGTGATCTTGGTGTCAAACAGGATGCAAACCCGGGCTTTATTAATGATGCTTGGGCAACCATTCAGAAGCCTGGTGTATACCGGGGTCAATGTGCCGAATTATGTGGCAAGGATCACGGGTTTATGCCGATTGTGGTAGAAGCCAAGAGTAAAGAAGACTATGCGGCATGGGTTAAAGAGCAGCAAGCAAAACAGAAAGCTGCGGCAGCTGCAGGTGACCGTGAGTGGAGTAAAGATGAGCTCATGGTGCAGGGTCAGAAAGTTTACAGTAGTACCTGTGCGGGCTGTCATGGTGTGACAGGGCAGGGTATTCCTGGAACCTTCCCGGCGATTGCAGGCAGTAAAATCGCCACTGGTGATGTAAAAGAGCATATAAATATAGTTATGAATGGTAAGGCAGGAACGGCGATGCAGGCATTTGGTGCCCAGTTGAGTGATAGTGATCTCGCTGCTGTGATTACCTATGAGCGTAATGCATTTGGCAACAATACGGGCGACCTCGTGCAACCTGCAACCATTAAAGCTGCAAGATAGGAGACAAGATATGGCAACAACTACTTCTGATGTTCAGATTGATATAGATGCCCATGATGCGCATCACGGACCTGAAAAAGGCTTGCTGCGTTGGGTAAAAACCACAAATCATAAAGATATCGGTACGCTTTATCTATGGTTTGCCTTTACCATGCTGCTGATAGGCGGGGCAATGGCAATGGTGATTCGTGCCGAGTTATTCCAGCCTGGTTTGCAGCTAGTTGAGCCACAGTTTTTTAATCAGATGACAACCTTGCATGGCTTGATTATGGTGTTTGGTGCCATTATGCCCGCATTTGTAGGTTTGGCTAACTGGCAGATTCCGCTGATGATTGGGGCACCGGATATGGCATTGCCCAGGATGAACAACTGGAGTTTCTGGATTCTGCCTTTTGCAGGAGTCATGTTGCTTAGCACTTTATTTATGAAAGGTGGTGGTCCTGCATTCGGCTGGACTTTCTATGCGCCATTATCGACAACCTTTGCACCTGAGAGTACGGACTTTTTTATATTTGCCATTCATATGCTGGGCTTCTCCTCTATTATGGGGGCTATCAACATTATTGCGACTGTCATGAATATGCGCGCACCAGATATGAAACTGATGGATATGCCACTGTTTGTCTGGACCTGGCTAATTACGGCCTTTTTGCTGATTGCTGCCATGCCGGTGCTTGCCGGGGCTGTCACCATGATGCTTACAGATCGAAATTTTGGCACCAGTTTCTTTGATGCGGCTGGTGGTGGTGATCCCGTTATGTTCCAGCATATTTTCTGGTTCTTTGGTCATCCGGAAGTGTACATCATGATTCTGCCCGCCTTTGGCGTGATTTCGCAGATTATTCCAACTTTTGCTCGCAAGCCGTTGTTTGGCTACAGCTCAATGGTCTACGCCACAGCCTCTATTGCACTACTATCATTTGTGGTCTGGGCGCATCACATGTTCCTCACTGGTATGCCCATAGCGGGTCAGATGTACTTTATGTATGCAACCATCATGATTTCAGTACCCACGGGAGTAAAGGTCTTTAACTGGGTAACAACCATGTGGCGTGGCTCACTGACATTTGAAACTCCCATGTTATGGGCGATTGCTTTTGTCATCCTGTTTACTATTGGTGGTTTCTCAGGCTTGATGCTGGGTATAGCACCTGCTGACATTCAGTACCACGATACCTATTTTGTCGTTGCCCACTTCCACTATGTATTGGTGACAGGAGCGTTGTTCTCCATTATTGCAGCAGTATATTACTGGCTACCCAAATGGTGTGGTCGCATGTACAACGAGAAACTTGCCAGGATTCACTTCTGGTGGGCGGTTATCTCCGTTAATGTATTGTTCTTCCCGCAACACTTCCTAGGATTGGCAGGTATGCCTCGTCGTATTCCAGACTATGCTACACAGTTTGCTGATTTCAATATGATATCAAGTATTGGTGGATTTGCATTTGGTTCCTCCTTCCTGCTGCTGACTTATATTATCGTCAGCTGTATTCGTAGCGGTGAGCCTATTGAAGATGAAAGAGTCTGGGAAAGTGCAAAAGGTCTTGAGTGGACTGTGGCAACTCCTGCGCCCTATCACACATTTAATGAGCCACCACAAAAAGACAAGATTCTTAGTGAGTCAAGTCACGTTGGAGCCCACTAAATGAGTCAGAACCTGACGCAGGAAGAACGTCAGCGACGAGGAGCCAGAAAAACGGCTCTTATCGTCGCGGTGGTTGCTTTTGGTATTTTCCTGTTTACCATTTATTCGACATATAAGCAGTGAAACAGAACAATATTAATCGAGGATTCTGGATTAAGCTTGGGCTAGTACCCATAGGTATGTTCGCTTTTGCCTTTGCTTTAGTGCCCCTGTACAACGTCTTTTGTAATGTCACTGGTCTTAATGGCAGGGGTAGTAACGAGCAGTATATTCCGTCTTCGAAAACAGACCTTGATATGAATCGCAGGGTGACAGTGAGTTTTCTTGCTGCCCAGTCGCCTGGTTTTCCTGTCAAGCTTTACCCCAAAACCAAAATGATGGATGTGATTCCCGGCAAGATGTATACCATTAAATATGTTGCTGAAAATCACACCGCAAATGAGGTCACAGGTCAGGCGGTACACAGTGTTGCTCCAGGTGAAGCAGCGCAATATTTTAAAAAAGTTGAATGTTTCTGTTTTACCAGGCAGATGTTTAAACCGGGACAGGTAAAAGAGATGCCTGTTAGTTTTATTATTCAGCCTGCGCTGGATAAGTCTGTACGGGATGTCACCCTGTCATACAACTTTTTCAGGATTCCTGATGAAAAGCAAAACCAGGGTTCACAGCAGTTACAGCAACCAGGTGTACTAAAGGGTGCACTAAAGAAAATGCTGAACAGCAGTGACTCTGTCCAAAACAAGAAGAAAGGATAGAAAGTAAGCTTAAGTCTAAGCGATTTAAAGAAAGCTAAAGGAGGATTAAATGCAGTCTCATAATCAATACTTTGTACCACACGGTAGCTACTGGCCTATAGTTGGCTCGGTAGGTATGGCCTCATTGCTGGCAGGTTTTGCCAGTTCCCTCCATGGTAGTGCGCTTGGTTCCGGAGCGATGGTGCTTGGTTTCGGTATTATCATTTTCATGGTGTTTGGCTGGATGGGGCAGGTTGTCCATGAAAGTGAAGCGGGGACTTACAACAAACAGGTTGATCGCTCCTTCAGAATGAGCATGGCATGGTTTATCTTCTCGGAAGTGATGTTCTTCGCGGCTTTTTTTGGTGCCTTGTTTTATGCCAGAAATTTTTCGGTACCCTGGTTAGGTGGGGCAAGCAATAACTTCTTTACTCATCAGGAGCTATGGTCAGATTTTAAAGCCGTGTGGCCTTTAATCCAGATGCCGGATCCCAGCAAATTTTCAGTTCCCAAGGATATTATTCATGCCTGGGAGATCCCTGCAATCAATACATTATGTTTATTGACCAGTGGTGCAACATTGACGTGGGCACATTGGGCTTTGCTCAATAATAAGCGTAACCAGATTATTGCTGGTCTGGCAGCTACCATTATTCTCGGTATTATCTTCCTGTCATTGCAGGCATTAGAATATGGTGAAGCCTATAAGCATCTGGACTTAAAGCTATCTTCAGGTATTTATGGCAGTACTTTCTTCATGTTAACCGGTTTTCACGGGCTGCATGTCACACTGGGTACGATTATGTTAATCGTCATTCTGATGCGTGTCATCCGTGGGCATTTTAACCCTGAAAATCACTTCGGTTTTGAAGGTGTTGCCTGGTACTGGCACTTTGTAGATGTAGTCTGGTTAGGTTTATTTATTTTTGTTTACTGGTTATAAGGAAAGGCTTGCATTGAACTTATTTGTTTGCGGTCGGTAGCATTCAATGAAATATGTCATCCTGATCTTTTTCATCTTTATCATCTATAGCCTGGCTTCAGCCTTGTATTACATGATGAAAGATGGAGAAGGTTCCAAGCGTATGGTGAAAGCACTGACCATGCGTATTAGTTTGTCTCTCCTGCTCTTTATAATCATCATATTTGCATTCTGGATGGGGTGGATCAAACCGACAGGAGTAGTGTAGTTATTGTTATTGATTTGATGGAAGAGAAAAGTGAGGCTTGCTAATTATGAGTTTTCACCTTCTCTGGCTGCTACACTTGCCACGCTGCTTCTGTTCCCTCTGTTAATCAGTCTCGGCATCTGGCAATTGAACCGTGCTGATGAGAAGCGTGCAATAGAAGATCAAATACATGACAGGCAACAAAAAGCTCCTCTGTATCTAAATGATGTACTTCCTGAACAGGAATCAAAATTGTTACAGCAGGTTTACCGAGCTGCCACCGCAGAAGGTCACTATGATAGTGAACATCAATTCCTGTATGACAATAGGACACATAATGGAAAGCCGGGGTATCACGTTTTGACACCCTTTATATTAAGAGAAAATGATGCTGTTCTGGTGAATCGTGGCTGGATTCCTTATATCGGAACCAGAGACAATATTCAGGATATTTCTGTTGGCATGGTACAGCAGGTGATTCATGGCAACATCAAGGCACCGAGTGAGTCCATTATTCTGGACAAAGCTTTACAGGCTGATAATGGTTATCCACAGACGATTCAGGCTATTTCATTGCTGGCAATGGAAGAACAGCTCGAATACAAATTTTTGCCAGTCATCATAGAGTTGGATGCAAAAGAAAAAAAAGGCTTTGTGCGTGAATGGCAACCGTATTATGGAAGCATAGCAAGGCATGTTGGTTATGCTATCCAGTGGTTTGCAATGGCTGCTGTACTGCTTGCGCTGTATTTGAAATACAGTCTAAAAGCAGTTAAGTCAGAAGCGAATGAATACTACTAATTAGGAGGAAATATGTCAGGTTCACACGAAAAAATGCCCGGATTATTCTGGGTGCAGCTAGTACTGGTAGCTATTGTCGGTGCGTTGTTTGTGTACTATTCGTTTAATCCAGACTCAGAAGGACATGGAGCTGAAGGTGGAACTCATGAGGTGAGTGAAAGCAGTAAGCAAGCACTGAAACCCATCGGTGAAGTAGCTGTAAATAATACTTCAGGTAAAGCAGTCGGTGGAACTGAGCGTAGTGGTGAGGAAATAGTTAATAAAACCTGTCTGACATGCCACAAGACGGGCATAGCCAATGCACCAAAAATGGATGAATCCGGTAAGGCGAACTGGCAGGAGCGTTTTGCCAAAGGTATCGACCAGATGGTAGCAACCGCGAAAACTGGCAAGGGTGCAATGCCCCCCATGGGAACTGATCCAACACTCAGTGATGCAGAACTGAAAAATGCTGTTTTGTATATGCTTGATAAAGCAGGGATAGATGTCTCGTCAGTCTCAACTGACACAGCAGCAGAAGGAAATGCTGGTAATAGCGAAGCAGTCAGCGCTGAAGCAACAACGGATGAAGCTAAAGACACAGCGGCAAACGATACAGAAGTTAATAAGTTAGCTGAAACACCTACAACAGAACAGGCAACAACTGAGAGTGTGGCTCCAAGTGCACCAGCAGCCCCGGCAGCTCCGGAACCACCAGAGCCTGAAGCGACAGATGCAACGGATGACACCACATCTGCAGCAGCTGAAGAATCAGCCTCGGAACCTGCACCAACAGCAAGTGATACAGCCTCCACAGAAGTTGCTCCAGCCGCAACTGCAACGCAAGCCTCAGCAACTGTAGCAACTGTAGAAGCACCTGTAGCAGAAGAAAAACAAGCAATTGATGGTGGAAAAATCTACCAGGAGCTTTGCTTTGCCTGTCACGGAACAGGTGCTGCAGGAGCTCCGCGACTTGATGATAAAGCAGCCTGGGCACCAAGAGTGGCGCAGGGTAAAGAGGTGCTCTACCACTCTGCTATTAATGGCAAGACATCACCGGCAGGTGTGATGCCACCCAAAGGAGGCAATATGAGTCTATCGGATGATGAGGTAAAAGCAGCGGTAGATTACATCGTCTCGCAGGTTCAATAAGAGAACCAGTTAATGCTATGTCTAAAGAACGAAAGTCATTAGCTATTACAACCATATTAGTAAGTAACTATATTATGTCATTATTCTAGTGATTGACATAAATTGTAATCTTTACCACCCTATATTGTAGACCTTCATTAGAAATCCCCGATTGTGTCTGAGTGGATTCTCGAATGGGCTGGTCACATGGTGTTGGTCAAAGTATCGCTGCAGGAGAATGTATTATGGTTGTAAGGTTTTGTAGAATGTGTGTTGTTGCCGGTTTGGGTGTTTTGGCGCTCATTACTCTGGCAGTTCTAATCTGGACTACTTTTTTTGTGTAGTTCCTTATATCAGAAATAAAAAAGCCCCTCGCAGAGGGGCATTTTTTTGAGCTTTAGGTTATAGCACTGTAACTACTAGGGTAATAAACAGCGCAGGATATAAGATGTTGATTGTTAAGGTATTGTATATGCACCCCAGTAAGCTCTGCGGTGGCATTCCTGTTGCCGAAGCTTTAATAGTCAATAACTCACCGCCTTTCATACAATTACCCTGAGTAGCTACATAGCATCCAAGTTACATCAGCCTCATAGGAGGTTACCTCAGTCTTGCAGACCAGCCTTTTTAGCTGCTTCCTCCCAGCCTTCAGCCAGGTGGTGTGCAATCCCTTTATGACAATCAATACAGGTTTTTGAGGGTGTTTTTCCATCAACGGCTTCCCATACATGTGGCTCGTGACGATCCGCACTTCTCTCATCTTGCTTGTCAAGATCCATGGAGGCAAAATGATGACAGTTGCGGCATTCGCGCGAGTCTGTTTTTTTCATGCGCTTCCATTCGGACAATGCAAGTTCCAGGCGATGTTCTTCAAATTTTTCAGGAGTATCAATAGTTCCCATGATTTTATGGAAAATCTCGTTAGAAGCCTGAATCTTGCGTACAATTTTGTGCGACCAGTCTTTAGGTACGTGGCAGTCCGGGCAGGTTGCACGCACGCCTGTTCTATTGCTCCAATGCACCGTTTCCTGTAATTCCTGATAAACAGTGTCTTTCATTTCATGGCAGGAAATACAAAAAGTTTCGGTATTGGTTAATGCTAATGCCCAGTTAAAACCACCCCACAATAGAATACCCAACACGATACCCGTAAGTAATACCCATGAAATAGTAATACCCGCAATGGAAAAGCCAGTCATTCGTTTACGGTTTGTTTTTTGTATCA
>JALVFC010000279.1 GCA_027030285.1 Thiotrichaceae bacterium
ATACCGGGTGCTTATACCGGTGCAAACCTGATTTTGTTTGTTCCCGATGTAATTGCGACAACTTTATTGGGCATAATGACCATCGGATTAGGTCTCTACTCCATCCTCAGCCCTGACCTGGGACAGCACATTCAATTAAAGAAACTATCCTTACCTCGCATAATCACCGGATCTATTGGACTATTTTTCATCGGAATACTCAATGGTTCTCTGACATCTGGTACAGGGCTGTTTGTAACGCTGTGGCTAATTCTCTTCTTTGGACTGGATTACAAGCTTGCCGTTGCCTATACATTAGTATTTGTGGGTCTGCTCTGGAATGGCACGGGCGCAGTTACGCTTGGTCTGCTGGGAGAGGTTCATTGGCCCTGGCTACCTGCATTATTGCTTGGCTCTCTACTCGGCGGCTATATTGGCGCACACCTGTCTATAATTGCCGGAAATCGGTGGATCAAGCGAGGTTATGAATGGGTAACTATACTTATAGGTTTAAAGTTGATATGGCTGTGATATTTCTGCGTGATTGATACGTCTCAAGTCATTACAATAGCCGCAACTCAAAGCAACCCCAAAGTTACCCTCAAAACAACTAACGGAGAATAAATATGAGACAACGCATCCTGAAACTGGGAAGTCTGATCCTTGCCTTCCTGTTACTGGCTGGTCTATCAGCCTGCGGTGAAAAAACAGCAACTGGCAATCAAGGCACAAGCAATAAACCAGCAGAAATCATTCACTGGAAAATGGTCACCACCTGGCCAAAGAATTTCCCTGGTCTGGGTACGGGAGCTGAAAATCTCGCCAATAAAATTAATGAGCTTTCCAACGGACGGCTGCAAGTCAAGGTCTACGGTGCAGGTGAGCTAGTGCCAGCACTGGAAATTTTTGATGCCGTATCACGAGGCACAGCACAAATGGGGCACGGCGCAGCGTATTACTGGAAAGGCAAAAACCCTACTTTTCAGTTCTTCTCCACCGTCCCCTTTGGTTTAACCGCTCAGGAAATGAACGGCTGGCTATATAATGGCGGCGGGCTGGAATTATGGCAGCAAGCCTATGCCAAATATAATCTGATACCCATGCCAGCAGGCAATATGGGCGTACAGATGGGTGGCTGGTTTAATAAGGAAATCAATAACATTGATGACCTTAAAGGTCTCAAAATGCGTATTCCGGGGCTAGGTGGTGAAGTACTCAATCGTGCAGGTGGCACACCGGTAAACCTGCCCGGCGGCGAACTGTTTACCGCCATGCAATCAGGCACCATTGATGCAACGGAGTGGGTAGGCCCCTATAACGACCTGGCGTTTGGCTTTTACAAGGTGGCAAAATATTACTACTACCCTGGCTGGCATGAACCCGGCACAGCGCTTGAGGCGATTATCAACAAAGAAGCTCTGGAAGCACTCCCTAAAGACCTGCAAGCCATTGTCCTGAATGCCTGCAAGCTGGCTAACCATGAAATGCTGGCTGAATATACGGCACGCAATAACGATGCGCTGCAAACACTCATTAACAAACATCATGTGCAAATCAAACGCTTCCCTAATGATGTCTTAAGCAAGCTAAAAACAATTTCTGATGATGTCGTGAAAGAGCTTGCCAATAAAGATGAATTCTCCAAAAAAGTCTACGAGTCCTACAGTAGCTATCGGCAAAAAGTGATGGCATGGCATGAATATTCTGAACGTGCCTATTTGAATGTGCGTGCTAATCAGCAGTGATGCTCAGCCACCGCAACTATTTTCTCCTGCTTCTTGGCTTGTTTGTCATCCCAGCTATCGGGTTGGCAATCAAGCCTGGGAAGCTGTCCAAGAACTAAAGAAGCAAGTAATATCAGAGCTATCTACGATGCCAGGCGCGCACTAGCAGGAAACATATTGGCAATACGGCTCGCCATGCTATCCTGTCGATAAGAAATTTCACGTACTTCAGGGCGATTTACAAACTCACTAAGTGTAATGCCATCAAGAAATTCATAAAGGCGCACGCTCAAATCTTCCCACAGTTTATGAGTCAGGCAACGCTGTCCATCATTACAGTCCTTTTTGCCGGAGCACCCGGTAGCATCAATGCTTTCATCAACTGCCATAATAATATTTGCCACACTAATTTGTGAGGCAGGCTTACCTAAACGATAGCCCCCGCCAGGACCTCTGACACCTTCTACCAGACCTTGCTTGCGCAACTTGGCAAACAGCTGTTCAAGGTAGGATAAAGAAATACCCTGGCATTTTGAAATGTCTGCCAGCGTAACCGGACCATCAATATCATGGATGGCAAGATCCATCATGGCAGTAACCGCATAACGACCTTTTGTTGATAATTTCATATTTTCCTTTACTGGCGTTTGTCGCCAGTTTTGTTGTGTTTAAAACACTAATATAAAATAACCAAGTAAAATGGTCAAGAATTATCGGGAATAATTTCCTACTATTTAGGTGGGTTAATATTTTTGATGATATTGGCAGAGTTAGAGCTTGCAGAACCTGGCATGGGGAGACTGTTGAACATGTCCTGATATTGTTTGTAACGACTCAGCGAAATTATACGCAAGGTGTTTTGTTATTGATTATTTGAGCTTCAGCAACAGGGTTGCTGCCGTAGAGCTTACAGGGATGAATTTACAGCACCCCGAATAATCAATAACTTACGCCTCAGCTGTTTATCAGCTAAGTAGTTATAAATCT
>JALVFC010000280.1 GCA_027030285.1 Thiotrichaceae bacterium
TTTTCTGATAAAGCGGACTTCGTGGATTATTCAGGTTTGCTGGAGTAATTGCCATATCGGCATTTGCACCGCTATTGTGACCAGAAGAACCAGTTCTGCCAGTCTGATATCCACCACCAGCACCAGCACCAGTAGATGTCACATTACCGCCCTGCCCCATATTCGCGCCCCGAGTATTAGAGCCTGCCGTGTGGTTGGCAGAAGAGCTAGAGGCTGAACCTGACCCAATACTGCCACCTGCTTCAGGAATGGATGGCTGCTGTGAGCAAGCCACCATAACAAGTACAGTGGCGGTTAGAATGAGTTGTTGTATTCGATTTTTCATTGTTTCTCCTCGGGAAATTATAGCAATAAATCCCTTACTTGTCAGAATTATATATAATATAGTTAAAGTTATTAATTAAGAAGAAGATTACCTCGTCGACTTTAATAGTAACTACTCTGCATGATAAACATCGGAGGTAGTAAATTATTGATTATTAGGGACACTGTAAATACATCCGTGTAAGCTCTGCGGCAGCACCCCTGCTGCCGAAGCCCTAATAATCAATAACTCACCACCTTACATACAATTACCCTGATTAGTTACCTTTAATAAAGATAAGGCGACCAGGCAGGATGCCCTACATCACTATAAGGTGTACGCAACAAGGTATTAGCACGACCATTATCACTGGCGACACCCAGCGCATGCCGATGTTTTTTACCACGAGTTTCATACAGCACCATCGCGCCATTTGGAGCCAGGCTCGGTGACTCATCCAGACTACCATTGGAAATAATGTCTGATTCACCGCTTTGCATATCCATCAGGACAACGCGAAACTTGCCAGCAGACTGGCGAATCAAAGCCAGCTTGTTGCCCACGACATCCGCAGCCGAGTTATACTTGCCGGAAAATGTCAGTCGTTGTGCACGAGACTTGCCAGATGCCGCGATGCGATACAATTGCGGGCTACCTCCCCTGTCGGAGGTAAACACAATCGAGGCACCATCGCTGGTCCAGCTGGGTTCTGTATCAATCCCCCTTGAATGCGTCACACGAGTCAAACTACCTGTGGCAATATCAATAATATAAATCTCGGGGTTTCCCTCCAAAGAAAGGCTCACTGCAAGCCGCCGTCCATCCCTCGACCACGCAGGCGCACCATTAATACCTTTACGAGCAGAAATCAGACGGCGTTTACCTGAGCGCAAATCCTGAATATAGATCGCAGGCTTGCCTGACTCAAAGGACACATAGGCAATTTCCTTGCCAGTGGGAGACCAGGCAATCGACATAATGGGTTCCAGCGAGGTAACAACGGACTGATCATTATAACCATCAGCATCTGCCACAATGAGCTGGTAAATGCGATCATTGCCAGCTCCTTTCGCGGCAACATAAGCAACCCTGGTATCAAATGCTCCCCTCACGCCAGTCAGTTGCTTGAAGATCGCATCTGCTGTTTTATGCGCTATGCTGCGTTGACGTGGCTGATGAGGTGTAATGAATCCTGCTATTTTTCTACCATTATTGATATCAATAATTTCTACTGATAAATCAACGGCACCATTGTGCTTTATTTCTGTACCACGAATTAAAAACTCGGCACCACTGCGTTTCAGTTGCTGTGGGTTTAAACTACCACCAAATGGGGCAATATTGCCCGCCGTGGCGGGGTCAACAAACTTGAATCTTCCACTGCGCTTTAAATCAGCCATTATGATAGAACGCATGCGCTGTGAAAACGGCGTAGGAAAAGCTGCCACCAACAGGCGTACAGCTGCCTCATCACCTGATTTATCAATCACCAGATCCAGATCAGCCCTGGCTGACGAGATTAGAAAAAACAGTGGAATGACATAAATAAAACGCAATATATTATTAATTTTGTACATTTTTTATATTCTCTTTTACTTTAACCACTCAGCGTAATTATGCGAAAGGCGGCAAATTATTGATTATTAGGGCTTCGGCAGCATGGATACTGCCGCAGCGCCCTAATAATCAATAACTTGCTATCTCCATTGCCTTGTTACACTAAGTAGTTACCCATTACTTCTAACTTCCTGCATGCAGGTTACTTCAAGTTCTAACTGCTAACGTCTAAAGGTTAAATTTAAATTCTCATCAAATAAATCATTGCGTGATGGACTCGGTAAAGGCTCTGCACGCTTGAATGCCTCTTTAATACTGTTACAAAAAGAGGTTGAACCCTTGCAACTGACGACTGTTAAGTGCCGAATATAACCGCTACGGGAAACTTTAACCCTTACTTTTGCTGTCATACCTGAGGAACCTGGAGGTGTTTGCCAACGTGGTCTAACATGGCGTACTATCTTGCGCCCCCAATTACCCAGTGCTTTAGCTCTCTTTTGTGCCAATTGTTGAGCTTTTGCTTTCTGGGCTTTTTTGGCAGCAGCGACTCTTGCGGCTTCTTCTGCCTTGCGCTTTGCTGCTGCTTCCGCCTTTTTTTCTGCCTCATGTTTCGCTTTTGCAGCGGCTGCTAATGCGGCCTGTTTCTTTTCACGTTCTTTTTTTGCTTTTTCCTTGGCTGCTTTTTCCTTGGCTGCTTTTTCCTCGGCTGCTTTTTCCTTGGCTGCTTTCTCCTTGGCTGCTTTCTCCTTGGCTGCTTTCTCCTTGGCTGCTTTCTCCTTGGCTGCTTTCTCCTTAG
>JALVFC010000281.1 GCA_027030285.1 Thiotrichaceae bacterium
TGAGTCGTAGCGAGGGAAAGCTGATTTGAGCTAGATTTTTCATCAATTTGAGGCGAATAGTTGTTCTATTTAACGAAAATTGAGGGAAAATCTAGCCAAATTCAGCTTTTCCACAGTAGGTTCACTATTCTCGGACAAGCTCCTAGGTTCCAAGATTCTTCTTTATCCACTCAAAACCGATAAACTCCTGTTCCAGACGCAGGTTTTTCTGCCAGTGATGCTGTATTAACCCCTGATAAACAGTTTGTTCACCAGCAGTCAGATTTTTCAGTATGTGTTTAGCGGGTTTTGCTTCAACTCCCCATTGTGAGCGATGCGCCAGCAAGGTTACTTCATCCATTAACAGCGATTGGGTTTGTGGGTAATGCTCACGCAACTGGTTGAGCATGACAAACCCATGTGTATCCAGGTCGCTCCAGTAATCAATAGCTTTGTCGCCAAGCCAGGGAATATCCGCCAGAGCATCCAGCGCATAGCCCCTGCCAAAAATTGCTAGGGTATCACTCAGCTCAGGTAGCGCCAGAAAGGTGATCTCGTTCTCTACAATCAGAATTCGCCTGGCAGGTGGATTGAGTTGAGAAAAATCCGCCAGTGGAATACTCAAATCCTGCAAGCCCCGTATCGACTGTGCCCGATCCAGCAAGCGAAACCGCACCAGCACTGGCTTGCTGCGAAAACCATAACGCTGCTCGAAACCACGCACGCCACGAGTAGCGTGGTCAATCTGGGAATCCGGTAAGACCTGATCCAGTAACTCGGTTAGCAAGCCACGGTGTTGCTCAATGAACTTGCTATGAATATCCGGCAAATCAATCTGCCGTAGGTAAATCCCCGGACGGGGGTGGTTTTTAAGCCATTGCATCAGTGCAAGCAAGCGTTCCCAGTTGGGTGCATGTGCCAGTAGCTGATGTGGCTTGCGTTGTACCCAGTCGGCAAGCGATGGAAAAGCCGATAGTATCAATGCACTTAACTCATTGAACTGCTGGCTTTGTGCTGCTTTGTCCAATAGTTTGATTGCCTGTTCAGGGCTATCGATATACACCGCAACGGGTAGCTGATTTTTGCCATGCACACGATGATGCAGTGTTTTCCACTCCAGTGTATAGCCCTGCCTGCGACTATTTATCTGCCACTGGTTCACCCAGTGACGAGCCTTGTCAAACTGGCTATCCAGTTCGTTACTGGTTGGTTTTTTCAGAGGAATACGTAGTGGAAACTGCTCAGTAGGATGCAATTGCTCGCTTAGTAATCTGCCACTGTTCCAGAGTCGCTCAAGCCGCGTTAGTATATCCTTGTGTGTGCTCCAGTTGGACATATAACCTCGTTGTTCACTGCTGAATGATACAGGCTTGGCTGACCTACAGAGTGGTTGAGAAATAGTAACTGTTCAGATTGTGCTCGTGTTGTTCGAGTTCAAGGCGAAAGCGCGGAGCTTATAAGTATAAATGAGCACTTTCAAAGCTACCGCGTCCTGCTCTCGCTCCTCACCAACATCCATGTAGGCGATGCAGAAATCGGGCACACGAGTGCACGCTGAGTAGTTACGAGAAATATTTAATAAGTCGGGATGGTAAAGGTGGAATTAAAGGGTGGCGTCTGTAGTATCCCCTTTTTCTTTATCACTCTTACCTGAATGGGTTTTTACATAATTTTGTAAGACTCTATTAATTCGAGTTTGCCAACCTTTTCCTGTTGAACGAAAGTAGTCCGTTACATCATGTGAAAGCCTTATGGTAATTTTATCTTTTGTAACAGCAGATTTTGGGCGACCAACAGGTTTTAGCTGCTTAAATTCCTTATCTGATAATTCATAAGTATCCGGATCTGCAGCAATACCAGCGTTGATAATGGCATCTTCCTCATCACTTGGTAGTTCAATCACACGACCTGTTTTAGTTTTGACTAGCATATTGTTTAACCTCACGCTTATTTGCTTTACGCAAACTAATAATACGACGTACCTGTTCACGATCTGTATAAATAATGCAGTAAAGACGAGCTTTTAGTAACACATAGCCAATCATTCGAATTTCTCCATAATCATAACGGGTATCTTGAGTTGCTACTAAAGTTTCCCATTCCAGATGCTTTGCTTCAGCTAGAGAAATGCCATGCTTTTCAATATTAATTGTATCTTTACTCTTATCGAACTCAATTTCCATTTATTTATTATTGTATGTACATTAATGGAGAATATCAATGCTAATATTGGCTGCACTTTGCTGAATGGCACAGACTTATCTGACCTGCTGTACCTTCCGAGCTTCGCGCTCTGTACGGTATTCTTCGATACTGAGATTACGCAGCATGGATTCGTTGCCGCCATCGTTGTGCACAAAACCGACGCTGGCGACATAGGGTTCGATAATATGGATTTTTTGTAGTGGAGTGACGATTAGTAGTTGTAGTTGCAGCTTTTTGAATAGCTCCAGTGCGAAACGGGCGGATTCATCGGAGCCGCGTCCAAAGGCTTCGTCGATGACTACGAAACGGAAGCTGCGTGAGCGGCGTTCATCCCATTTGAGTCCAAACTGGTAGGCAAGGCTGGCGGCGAGTACGGTATAGGCGAGTTTTTCTTTTTGCCCGCCAGATTTGCCACCGGAGTCGCTGTAATGTTCATGCTCACGGTCATCCTCGCGCCAGCGTTCCGAGGCG
>JALVFC010000282.1 GCA_027030285.1 Thiotrichaceae bacterium
TGATGTATTGATCACTAACAAGGGTAATGAAGTACTAACCCGTGCGCTAGTTAAAGAAATAGACGACATTGAAGCCTTAATGCAGTCCGCTGCAAAACCTGCTAGACGAAAAACCGCAAAAGCCTCGGTGAGGCGAAAAACAGCCGCTAAAAGAACACCAGGGAAAGTGGCAAAAGCAAGGTAAAACGAAGCTGATGAGTGCCGCAAAAAACAAGCCAGAGCAATACGACATCCTTATTGTAGGTGGCGGCATGGTTGGAGCCAGCCTTGCTGTTGCACTCAAACCGCTGGGCTATTCGGTAGCACTGGTTGATGCGTATAGTTTTGGCGCGCAGCAACAGCCTTCTTATGATGATCGTTCCATCGCCCTGTCGTATGGTAGCAGCCTCATCTATCAAGGCATGGGGGTGTGGGAAAATCTGCGCTCCGGTGTTACCGCGATAAAGCAAATCCATGTTTCAGATAAAGGACACCTGGGGGCAACCCGACTGTCAGCTGCACAGGAAAAACTGCCCGCTTTAGGTTATCTGGTTGAAAGCCGTGTACTGGGGCACTATCTGTATCAGGCGCTGGAAAACAGCTCGATTGAGCTGATAAGCCCGGCAACGGTAACGAGCATAACAACACTGCCCGATGCACTGGAAGTCACGCTTGAGAAAGCAGACAAAACAGAGCAAATACGCTGTCAGTTATTGGTGGCTGCTGATGGCACACGCTCCAGAGTGCGTGAATTAATGGGTGGCACTGTGGATATCGAGCCTTATCAGCAAACCGCCATCGTTGCCAATGTTACCCCGCAAAAGCCGCATGAGAATCAGGCGTTTGAACGCTTTACTGCGAATGGGCCTATTGCCCTGTTACCTCTTACGGAAAACCGTTGTTCACTGGTCTGGACGCATCGACCTGAAGATGTCGATAACACCTTGCAACTATCGGATGATGCTTTTTTACAGGCTTTGCAACAAGCCTTTGGCTATCGTCTGGGACGCTTTGTAAAAACAGGAAAGCGCAGTGCATTTCCCCTGGCGCTCAATAAAGCAAAATCACTAACAGCTACCCGCACCGTATTGATAGGTAATGCAGCCCAGACACTGCATCCCGTCGCCGGGCAAGGGCTAAACCTCGGCTTGCGAGATATTGCCCAACTGGTTGAATTACTGGCAACGCGGGAATATACCCCGGGTAGTGGCGATATGCTAAAAACCTACGAAAATTGCAGGCAGCCTGATCGTAATACCGTTATCAAATATACCGATTCACTGGTCAAACTGTTTTCCAACGATTCACACTGGCTGGGACATGCCAGGGCAGGGGGCTTGATGCTGGTAGACCGTGTACCTGTGCTAAGAAATGTACTGACCAGGCAAAGCATGGGTTTCCGGCACAGAAAAACCCGCCTGGGCAGAGGCTTGCCAGTCGTAAAACCATAAGCACATGATGAATCAGGTATCTTCTCTATCTGTACATCCCGCAGAAACGGAGGGGCTTGCAGGCTTGTATATGGTTATTTTTGAGATAGCTTAATTATCATTGATAAGTTTGTGCTACAATTCGTAGTAACAAAATAAGAGGTGTTAACATGCAATCTTTTAGTATCCGCGATCTTCGAGAGCGATCAGGAGTATTGAGCAAGGAGGCTGAACAAGGAAATTTATCTGTGGTGACACGCCATGGACACCCTTTATTTATTGGTCTTCCCTTCAGTGATGAACTCATAAGTCAGGGAGTGCATGTTGTATTGGCTACCCGCTTATTTAAAGAGGGTGATA
Source organism: Thiotrichaceae bacterium (assembly GCA_027030285.1). Lineage (GTDB taxonomy): Bacteria > Pseudomonadota > Gammaproteobacteria > Thiotrichales > Thiotrichaceae > HyVt-477. The sequence continues at coordinate 1,770 of JALVFC010000282.1, forward strand.
TTAGCTTGGGCAAGGCTGCTAAAATGGCTAAAATGACGCTGGCTGAATTTACTGAATATGTTAGTCGTTTGGGACTATCTGTCGTAGATTTTAGCGAGAATGAACTGGATCAGGAAATGTCCTACCTGGATTCATGAGAAAAATCATAGTATCCGATGCAAGCCCTTTAATTGCATTGGCTAAGTTGGATCTGCTTGAATTATTGTTTGTTTCTTTTTCTGAGGTTCATATTCCACAAGCTGTAGTGCATGAGGCGACTCAAGATCGCTATCGAAATGATTCTAATCTTATTCATGCTTTTATCACTCAAAACTCGTCGGTAATTGTCCATGAAAACCAGGCTAATAAAACCTATGCAGTGTACAGAAACATATTGGATGAAGGCGAGTCTCAGGCTTTGGCTTTAGCGGATAGCCTTTCCAGTGGTATTTTAATTGACGAGCGCTTAGGCAGAAAAATAGCAAAACAGCATCATATTCCCGTTGTTGGTGTGATGGGAGTTTTACTGCAAGCCAAGACCAAAGGAAAAATACCTTCTATCCGACCTTTAATAGAACAATTACTGGAAAATGATTATCGCCTTTCCGCTCGGGTCATTCAGTTGGTGTTGAAAAGGGCAGAGGAGTTGTAAGATATGGATGTATCGCAGAACGAGCACATCATCATGTTATGACCATTCCGACAAGGAAAATGTTGTCATTTTGACACGCGTGTTGAGTGTTCTTATAGGTATGCGCCTTGTTACTTTGGTAGGTGTAGCTACAGTATGATGTAATTTCTTGATTATTAAACCACAGAGAACTAGCGGCGCACAGCAGATTATTTTTTCTTTAAGCGGATCTCTTTTTATTCTCTGTGTACTCCGTGGTTATAAAAAAAATCA
>JALVFC010000283.1 GCA_027030285.1 Thiotrichaceae bacterium
GACGAGCTTGCTGTCATCCGCCAGAGCTGTGTTGTTAAATATTGTAAAGAGCAGGATCAGGCTGCATAGCAGAGTGGTTAATTGTTTCATTATCGGACTCGCAGTAGGGTTATTGTGGGTTATTCAGGTTGCTACAGGTTTGCATGGTTTCATTGATACGGTTTTGCAGTTGATCAATGCGATCCAGTATGTTGTCATCAATGTTGTTGACCTGTGTCTGGGCGTTAAGTAATTCGTGCGCAAGGTTAAGCGCAACCAGTACGCCGATTCTGTCGGCATTGAGTACTTTGCCACTTTTGCGGATGGCTCGCATGCGGCTATCTACCTCTTTGGCCGAGGATATTAACGCTTCCTGCTCGCCTTTGGGACAGGCGACCTTGTATTCTTTGTCCAGTATTTTGACGTTTACCGCCTGTGGTTTTTCACTCATGCCCTGCTCCTGTTTGATCGTTAGGATTCCATGGTTTTAAGGCGCTGAATCATGGACTCAACCTGTGAACGTACCTTGTCGTTTCGGTGGTGCAGTTCGGAACGCTCATGTAGCAGCTGATTTTCTCTTGCTTTCAGTACAGCATTTTCGGAAGATAGTGACTCAAGTAGCTCGAGTACATCATTCAATTGGTCTTCGAGTTGTGCGATTTGCTCGCTTAGCCGCATGTCGGTCGTTTGCTTGGTCATCTTGTCGGTTGTTGTATCGGTCATGGTAGATCGCTCAGTATCCTGTAGAAGAATAGTAGCCAAGAGGAAATGGTCAGGTCAAATATATCTTAGAATGTTATCATAACACACTAAAATTTCGAGTAATCAACTAGAGTTATCCCTTCTTATGGAAGAAAACATGACATATTTGGGCATGGAGTCCTTGCTGCGCCGTGCAAACTGTCAATATAGTGCAGCAGAAATACAAGGGGTTGCCTGTGGTTTGTTGGCTGTGGATGTGAACGCGGATATTGAAAAGTGGCTGGGGCAGGTTTTTCCGGAGCGTGATCCGCAGAATGCGCTACAACAGGATTTCAGCCATGAACTGACCCGCTATTATCAAAACCTGCGGATGCAATTGCAGGACAGTAACCTGGGGTTTCATTTATTATTGCCAGAAGATGATGAGGCGCTGGAAGACCGCGTTGATGCGATGCAGGAATGGGCGCAGGGTTTTTTACTTGGTATTGCATTGGCAGGGTTACAGGATTTTAAAAACTTGCCGGAAGATTCAAAAGAACTACTGGATGATTTTATTGAAATTAGCAAGGTCGCACAGTTCAGCATGGACGACAAAGAAGAGTCTGAAGATGCCTATCTGCATATTGTCGAGTATTTGCGTATGGGGGTGTTGTTAATCGCAGAGGAGTTGCAGCCAAGCACCAGTTCGGCAACGATTCATTAGTGAGAGTTTCGATGCCACACCGAAAAATATAATTGAGATAATGAATGAAAAGAAAACCAGTCATAAGTAAAAAAGAATATGCCAGCCGTCGGGAGCAGCTGATGCATATGATCGGGGAAAATGCAGTGGCAATAGTCCCTTCTGCCAACTTGATTGTACGCAATCGTGATGTTGAGTTTCCCTTTCGTCAGAGTAGTAATTTTCTGTATTTAACGGGGTTTAATGAGCCAGAAGCTGTGGCTTTTTTTATTCCTGGCAGAGAACAGGGGGAATTTATTTTATTCTGCCAGGAGCGTGATCCAAAAATAGAACGCTGGGTTGGCAAGCGCGCCGGTCTGGAAGGGGCACGCAAGCAGTATGGCGCTGATGATGCCTTTCCGATTGAAGATATTGATGACATCTTGCCAGGCTTGCTGGAAGAGCGCAGTGCCGTGTACTACAACACGGGTGATGATGCGAGCTTTGACCAGCGCGTCATGGGCTGGGTGAATACCATTAAACGCAAGGTACGCAGTGGTGTGCATGCACCACAGGAGTTTATCTCCCTGCCCCTGATTTTGCATGATATGCGACTTTATAAGTCACCTGCCGAGCTTCGTGCCATGCGCTTTGTAGCAAAAACTTCAATAGCTGCCCATGAGCGCGCCATGCAAGCCTGTCAGCCGGGCATGATGGAGTATGAACTGGAAGCAGAATACCTGTATATGTTCCACAAAGCTGGTATGGAACCAGCATATCCCTGCATTGTGGGTGCTGGTGAGAATGGCTGTATCCTGCACTATACCGATAATAACGCCCCCCTTAAAGACGGTGATCTGGTATTAATTGATGCGGGTGCGGAATACCTTGGATACGCCAGTGATATCACTCGCACCTTTCCTGTTAATGGGCGTTTTTCAGAAGCACAGCGGCAGTTATACCAGATTGTACTGGATGCCCAGAAGGCTGGTATCGCCATGGCAAAACCAGGCAATACCTGGGATCAGATACATGATGCAGCAGTCAGGGTGCTTACCGAAGGCTTGCTTGAGGTCGGTATTCTCTCTGGTGACATCGAACAATTGCTTAAGGACAAGGCATATGTGCCTTATTTCATGCATAAAACCGGGCACTGGATAGGACTGGATGTGCATGATGTGGGGGATTACAAGGTAGATGAATACTGGCGGTTACTAGAGCCGGGCATGACGCTGACTGTTGAGCCAGGTTTGTATATCAGCCCTTCTGACGAGGTAGACAAAAAATGGTGGAATATTGGTATT
>JALVFC010000284.1 GCA_027030285.1 Thiotrichaceae bacterium
ATACCGTGCGTTTCGTTTATCAACTTGGTAGGGCTTATGAATCTGCCGGTCAAAAGAGAAAAGCATTCAAATATTACAAGCTGGCGGCTGACAAGGGTTACGTTATCGCAAACTACAATTTGGGCTGGGCGTATGCTCAAGGTACGGGCACGTTTATTAGCTATCCTAAGGCTGTGTCGTATTTTGAGAATTCAATAAAAAACGGTGGGCCAGGAGCCAATGAAATGGAGCAAATCATGTTTACGCCTGAAGGGTATTCAAACGAGGCTTTCATGAAGGTGCTTTATATTGGTGAATTGAGAAAAACCCGATTTGATAAAAGCAAGGCGGCCAAGTATTTACACCAGTTTATCAAGCTTTTTGAAAATGCCAGTGGATGTGAAAGTGTGATATCCAGCGTGGCGATGACAAAATTACTTGAACACACTCAAGTGAATCTATTAACCGATATGATGGCGTTATTTGCCGGTGGAGGGCAGCGTTCTGGGGGCGACTGGGGTGCATCTGCAGCAGACGGCTACTATAGGGGCAGGCAGTTTAGCGCAAATATTGTAGCGGAGATAGATAGAATTAAGTCCGATGCGCGACTATTTCATGATCGCCATGGCTGTCATACACCAGTAGCAAAGAGAATGTTTTCAGAAGTTGATGCCTTTGCCAGAGGGGTTAGCGGTCCATCGTTTACGGATCAACTGAAAAGTAAAGTTTTGGGTCAGTAGTAGCTGATAATTAATTATACTGAGCGATCAAATGAACATAAAAAATCTGTTTTCAGAAAAGGATGGGGTTAACTCCTGTAATCTGGTTAAGCTAACTTTTGCAACGATTATAGTAGTGTTGGTGACCGGGTGTGCAAGCAGTATTCCCAAAAAAAGCAGCTGGGTAGGTACAATTGGCTGCGACAAGAAGCCTGTTTTTTTGCAGTTTACGGGAGAAGATGATTACAGTGGTATCGTGTATAGCCTTGTGGATGAAAGGTCATCGAAAGGTTTACGTTACAGAAAAGTAAGAAGTGCTTCATCATTTGGTACCAGGTTGGATTTCCGTAGTCGGTCTCTCTACAAAGATAGAGAAAGGTATGAATTTAGATTGCCGCTTAAAAATGATTATAAAACTCGTACGGTTTATGACGAGGAATCGGAAGTTTTGCGTATAGGTGACTGTGAAGAATCCCAGTTGGTACGCATGCCGGAAAATTGGGGATGGGGTAGCGGTGCTTTTGGTGAAATAGAAAGTATTCATAAGCGATGTAGTGTTGCTCGAGGCTGGTTGGACGCGGAATTAGGCCGGCTGGGCATCAAAAAACCACAAAGTTCCAGTGTCTATGACAGGTATCGGCGGAGTGGGAGTAAAAACAACAAAAAGATCGATGACAGCCTGTCGCCCGAAGTGTTGGCAAAAGTCATGATCAGTCCTGGGTTTGAGAGATTGTTCGGCAAGCCGTATCTGGATCTTACCAAAGAGGAAAGAAAATGGCTGAATTACGCGGTGGTTACAGCCTGTGCAGGTTCAGATACACCGCTGCTCAGCACAAAGGTGCAGGCGATATTGGCATATGATATAGACCCTTACTCTAGGGAAGTTGTGCTGTCGCTGCATAATAAGCGCCAGGCGGCAATTAATGATTTTGAGAAACTCATTCAATCAATTGAGAAAGCAGACCCACAAACGGTCAGTAAAGCTGTTTTAACCAAGTTCGCAGCTGCACAATTACCTGGCAAGCCGGACTTCACCGAAAAAGAAAGTAGTAAATACGCTTCAGAATATCGGGAAAAGCTATCTTCTAAGCTTGCTGATTATTACATCGAAAAAGTAAAAGCCATTGCACGCAGAAAGGTTACTATTGAAGATCTAAATATGGTTGCCACGTGGAGTAAAAAAGATAGAAATTTGTGGCGAAAACTTGTCGTTGACGATGAGAAGAGGGTTAAGGCGGCTATTGATGATCTTGTTTCTAGAAAATTGGGGGGGCTACTGGAAAAGGATATTCAATGGCTTAAACAGAAAGTAAATCGTGTTGGAAATGCTGCAGGCTTCGGTGAGCCGTACCAGAAGTTAGTCAGTAAGTATTCGGCTCTAAATAACTACAGTCAGTACTTGAATGCACAGGATATTATTGTGAAGCTTCGAGGTGAATTTATAAAAAAATGGACACCAGAAGTGAGAGCGAAAATTGGCAAAATGTTATCGAGATCTGATGTAAATAGCTATATGCGATCTATTGAAATTAGTCTTGATAGAAGAGTTCCGGAGATTGGGCTATGGTACGGTATTGCCGATAACAAAAGAAATTCGCTCCTAGAAAAAGAGCAACAAGAAAGGGAGAGAATTGCGCGGCAAAAACGAGAAGAAGAAGCAAAGCTCTTTGCAGATGTACAGAAACTTATTCTGCGATCATTTAAAGTACCATTAGAAGACGTTTATGATGTGCGATGAATATGAGCTCAATATTTCGCTGCAGTATGTCTCCAGTATGATGTTTAACAGGCTGTTGAAATTGCCATGTATTCAACGCTACTCCTACCAATTTGAAGGAGAATCAGCAGCGTGACATTACTCCTGGCAGGTTTTTCTGTAGTAATTCAGACTTGATCTGACAGTTACCGGTTTTTCGGGGGTGACTGTCAGGTCAGGTTCAGCCTA
>JALVFC010000285.1 GCA_027030285.1 Thiotrichaceae bacterium
ACCTTCGGGGTTGCGTTACTGTATGAATGCGGTGGCGTTGAGGAAGCTCTGATCAAGATTGATGAGAATCATCTCAGCACAACCAGTAACTGCTCAGATTGTACTCGTGTTGTTCGAGTTCAAGGCGAAAGCGCGCAGTTTATAAAGTATCAATGAGCACTTTCAAAGCTACCGCGTCCTGCTATCGCTCCTCGCCTACATCCGTGTAGGCGACACAGAAATCGGGCAACACGAGTGCAAGCTGAGTAGTTACGAATTTTTGACTACTGTCAGTTGGCTGACAGCTTTAAACATCTTTCCAGGACATATTGATAATCACAGCAGCATACTTGGTCAAAATGTACTAATACATAGACTAAGGGCTAGGAAATAATTTTACTCATACAACTTGTAAGGGACGAATAAGATGAAACTAGATATCACTTACCGCAATATCAATAAAGAATCCCATGAATCTACCAGAGCTGCCATTGAGCTAGCCGTTGAAAGACACTTATCACCCAAACTGGCTGCTTTTGATGTAGGGCATCTGGAATTGCACAGTACCGTTGAGCACACCAGTACTGATACCTATTGCGTAACATACCGTTTACATCTTCCCCCCAAAAAGATACTGGTTGCCAAGGAATGTAATCCTGTCCTGCGCACAGCCATCCAGCAAGTAACCGATGAACTGACGCGGCAGGCAAAACGCCATAAAGCCCATATTTCCGGTCAGCAACACTGGAAACGTAAAGGTCGGCGCAAGCGCTTGCAGGAGATGTTTAGCACCATTGAAAGCATGCAGCCTGAGGTCAGGCAGCAAGCAAAAAAATCAATCACTCCACTACAACCACGCATTGAGCGCTTCATCAGGCACGAGCTGGCTTACTTGCGTGCTAACGGTGACCTGCTACCCGACTACCCCAGGCTGGCCGATATTCGTGATGAGGCAGTCGCCCGACTGCACATCAACTGGAAGGATATGAAAGGCTCTGATGAAGACTTGTACCGCAAGTTACTTAGGGAAGTCACCCAGATTATCAATCAGGAAATAGAGCAAACACACCTCAATGCTGAACAGATTTCGCTGGATGATCCCTTGCCGAAGGATGCCATGGATCAGTCAGAGTCGATGGTTGAGGAAGATCAGGGCGAGTTTTATCAACCTGATGAGGTACTGCATATTCAGGATCTGATTCCTGATACCCATGCACAAAACCCGGAAAACACCATTGATGGTTACTACGATCATTTCTACCGCTATCTCGGTGGATTACCCAGACAGTGGCGTCGCACCGTTTTGCTGGTACATCGTGAAGGGCTAAGTGCCGACGAAGTCGCAGAGCATGTTCTCTCTGTACCCACAGAGGAGGTTGAGCAGATGATTAACCTGGCTGATATCTATATGTATGAGCGCATGAAAGATGCTGGCTTCGAAGCACCCAGCAAAAAAGCAATAGAACACTTTTTGCAGCATTAACTTTATAGGCTGGGGGAGCACAAACCCCACCCAGCCGAAGAAAAACCTCGCTGGATATGTCAGTTAGCTGACATATCAAACACGTCACTTCCCCTAAACTTGCAATAATCAACAGTCGTCCTTATGTATAAAAACAAGCAATATAAGGACGGTATCGTCCGGAAAATTACAGAGAGAGATTCATGAGAACAGATAAATTAACCAGTAAATTTCAACTTGCATTACAGGATGCCCAGTCACTGGCGCTGGGTAAAGATCATCAGTTTATTGAGCCAGTACATTTATTGATTGCCTTACTGGATCAGGAGGGCGGCATTGCGCGCAGCTTGCTAATGCAGGCGGGTGTCAATGTCAACCTGCTACGTTCCCAGTTAGGTGAGGCACTGGATGGTATGCCCAGCGTATCGGGTGGAGACGCTGGTGATGTACATGTCTCCAACGATTTGTCCAGACTGCTTAATGCGACCGACAAGCTCGCGCAAAAGCGTAATGACCAATATATTTCATCTGAATTATTCCTGCTTGCCTTAATGGATGACAAGGGTAAGGCTGGTTCCTTACTTCGTGATGCCGGAGCCAGCAAACAGGCAGTAGAACTTGCTATTGAAAACATGCGCGGTGGACAGTCAGTGGATGATCCCAATGCAGAAGATCAGCGTGAAGCATTGAAAAAATACACCATTGATCTGACCGAGCGTGCTGAGCAGGGCAAGATTGACCCCATTATCGGGCGGGATGAAGAAATCCGTCGTATGGTGCAGATTCTACAGCGTCGCACCAAAAACAATCCGGTGATTATTGGTGAACCAGGCGTGGGTAAAACTGCTCTGGTCGAAGGTCTGGCGCAACGTATTGTGAACGGCGAAGTGCCTGACAGCATGAAAGGCAAGCAACTGTTGGCACTGGATCTGGCTGCGTTGCTCGCAGGTGCCAAGTTCCGCGGTGATTTTGAAGAGCGCTTGAAGGCAGTGCTGAATGATGTTGCCAAATCGGAAGGCAACGTGATTATGTTTATTGACGAGATTCATACCATGGTCGGCGCGGGTAAAGCCGATGGTGCGATGGATGCCGGCAATATGCTCAAGCCTGCACTGGCACGTGGTGAGCTGCATTGTATCGGTGCTACTACACTGGATGAGTATCGCCAATACATTGAAAAAGATGCTGCGCTGGAGCGGCG
>JALVFC010000286.1 GCA_027030285.1 Thiotrichaceae bacterium
GCAAAATCAGCCGATTTATATGTACTTGCAAGCGGGGCTGTTTTGGGCTTGCCCAAATTGCCAGATAACGTGGTGCATGCACTCTCCAGAGAAAAAATAGCACTGGGTAGACAGCTATTTTATGATCGGCGTTTATCCCTTAACAATACGATTTCGTGTGCTATGTGCCATGTGCCTGAACAGGGTTTTAGTAGCAATGAAATGGCAATGTCTGTGGGTATAGAAGGGCGCAGTGTACGCCGTAATGCACCGACAATTTACAATGTTGCCTTTGCTGAGCGCCTGTTCCACGATGGGCGCGAACAGACACTGGAACAACAGGTATGGGGGCCACTACTGGCTAAAAATGAAATGGGCAACCCGTCAGTGGGTACGGTTGTTGAGAAAATTCGACGCATCGCTGATTATCCACCCCAGTTTACCCAGATATATGGCTCGCAGGGAATCAATATGCTAACCATCGGTGATGCCCTGGCAAGCTATGAAAGAACTCTGATATCTGCTGATTCGGCTTTTGACCGTTGGTATTTTTCAGCAAGGAAAGATCAAAAAGATAGCTCCTATGACGCGGCAGCTAGGCGAGGATTTGCTATTTTTACAGGCAAGGGCAAGTGCTCATCCTGTCACCTGATCAATGAAGAATATGCATTATTTTCAGACTATCAAATGCACAATACCGGCATAGGCTACCAGAGCTCCATGGGTATTAAACCCGATAAAGAGCGTGTGGTTCTGGCTCCGGGTGTGGTTATTGAAGTGAACCGTGAGGCTATTGATCAAGTCAGTGAAGCTACGCCAGCCGATCTTGGCTTGTATGAGATCACAGAAAACCCGCTAGATCGCTGGAAATATAAAACCCCCACGCTTAGAAATGTCGCCCTGACAGCACCTTATATGCATAATGGCTCACTTGGTACGCTGCGTGAGGTCGTCGAGTTTTACAATAAAGGGGGCATAAAAAATGAGTTGCTTGACCCTTTAATAAAACCACTCAATCTTTCGCAGCAAGAAATCTCTGACCTGCTGGCTTTCTTGCAATCACTCACTGGCAGCAATGTGGATGTTCTGGTAGCTGATGCTTTTGCTGCGCCTGTTGGTGATATTGCTCATGTAAATACCGTGGATCTACAAAGCAAAGGAGTAGCCAATGAGTAGGCAGGGAATAGCGGGAATATTGCTAATGCTGTTTATGCTGGTAGTTAACAGTTATGCCAAAGAAACGGATATAGCAGTGCAGATTGGCGGTGATTTCACCTTGACCGACCACCATGGAAAGTTATTTAGACTGCACGATCATCGCGGAAAAGTGATTGTCATCTTCTTTGGCTACACCTATTGCCCCGATGTTTGTCCCACCGAGCTGTCAATGCTGGCAAGGGTTTTGCAATCACTGGACAAGGGGGCAGCAGGTAATAACCCGGAAAGCAAAAAGATAATGGCGCTGTTTATTTCCATAGACCCGGAACGTGATAGCACAGAAAAGCTAAAACAATATGTATCCTTTTATAGCCCACATTTAATTGGCTTAACGGGCTCCCAGGAAGAGATTGACAAGGTGGCTGATGCGTATCATGTGCAGCGAAAAATTCATGCACACCAGCCATCAAACAAAAACTACCTGGTAGATCACTCAGCGAACCTGTACGTCGTTAATACACAAGGAGAGCTGGATACAATTATTCCTTTCGGTTTGCCGCTGGAGCATATAAGACAGGTTGTTGCTGCAACGCGGTAATAGATTCAACCGGAAATTCAGCCAATAGCCTGCTATTAGCTTCATTATTAAACCAAATATGGAAAATTTTTCCTCATTTTTTTTCGCAGCCCCAGAATATTTACACAGCCTCTAAAGCATCGCTTCCAGGGAGGCCAGGTTTAACCAGGGTTTCCGTCATTGCTGCTTATGGCTTTTTTTAACTACCGCTAGTCAATAAACTAATCCAGATGGCTGTTATTTACGTAGGCTGATATGAGAAATACAAACTAAGGAATTATCATGCAATCTGCCAGTTCAGCCAGTGCCAATAAAGAAATAACCATTGAGAGAATTGCTTGCCCTTTGCATGTGCTGGCGCTTAAAAAAGGGCTTGATGCCATTGAAAATGATCAGACGCTTAAAATCCATGTGGGTGGCGCTAATGTCAGCAGGGAGTTGACGGCGGCTTGTCAGGCGCTTGGGCATGGTGTTGAACAGATTAAACAGAATCAGGAGTTAATCCTGCTTGTGCAGAAGCAGGCGTGAGTGCGTTTCTATACATATGAAATCAATAATTTCCCCAGTCCGCCCGTTATTTCTTTTTTTTGTTTTGCTTTTCAGTACGCAGATTAAGGCTGAGACTTGCCCGTCCAGAGGTGTTTTTGTGCAGGTGCTTGGCTCTGGTGGTCCGGAGGTGCAGGATAAACGTGCTTCGAGTTCCTACCTGGTTTGGCTGGATGGCAAGGCGCGTGTGCTGGTTGACAGTGGTGGTGGGGCTGCCTTGCGCTTTGGGCAAAGCGGAGCCAGGGTGTCTGATTTAACAGCTATTCTTTTTTCGCATTTTCATATTGATCATAGTGCTGATTTTCCTGCATTAATTAAATCTTCATTTTTTGAGAACAGAAGACAGAATTTGTTGCTGTTTGGGCCTGATGGAAATGATC
>JALVFC010000287.1 GCA_027030285.1 Thiotrichaceae bacterium
ATAGCTGATAGCCAGTCAGTGCGGCATTTGCCAGGTTGCGAATGGTGTTGGCGCGTAGAATGATAATGAGCAGGCGGAGCAGACCAGGGTTGTGTGCGTAGTTTTCCTTGCTGTTTGTTGCGGATAATAGTGCTTTGTTGATTGGTTCCTGTTGATAGAGTGTTACCAGCTCTCCTGCCGGATCAGAGATTTTTAGGTTGATGGTGTCATTTTGGGTATCAATCCAGTAATAAACATCCATGTTAGAAAGGCTGGTATTAGCCGGGTCCTTGATTTCTATCACATACTGATTGATGTCCCCGTTATTGATGTATCCCGCTGCTCTTAAATCATCTGTGATATAAATGAGTCCCTGATCGTCACTCACCTGGTGTTGGGTGTATTTGTTGTCGTTTGTCAGATATGTGGTGTCGTTGTTTGTATCAGGGGCTGCTGGTGGCGTGACAGGTGTATTCGTAGGGACTGCTGATGGCGTAGTAGGTGTGTGCGCGGGAGAGTTTAGTGATGAAACTGAATTTTCGCTATTATTACTATTACATGATACCAGTGTTACAAGCATTAAGGTTGAAAGAAAAGATATCAGTGAGTGTTTGTAAAATTCCATTGTCATAACTCTCGGCTCGTATCGATTAAACTATCCTTGTTCATTATCTATTCACTTATTTTATTGACAGGCACAGATAATCCCATGTCTAAATAAGGCTGATAATAGGCAGCAGTGGTACAGTTTGTTGTGCACTATTGATAAATTTGTACTAAATCGGCACATTTTTCTGAAGATTTTAGCCACCGGTCTTTCGGAGCCTGGTACCCGGGGTGTTTTTGTATGGGGTATTTTGACCAGTTTTTGTTATGCAGTGAGAAGTAGGTACGGGTACTATTAATGGTAATTCTCGAGTCGCTGTAAAGGTCGGTGGTTATAAACTCCTGTATTTCATCAATTGAACCATAGATACGAATAAACAGGTCGATATCACCAAAGAGAATGGATACTTCATCAACTAACTCATGTTTTTTGAGCCTCCGATAAAGCAAATCACAGGTTTTTCCCTGACAAGAAACAAAGATGTAGGCGGGTTTTCGTGCTGGACGTATTTTGGTGAGGATACCTTTCGGTAAATCAAAGGCTTTTTCTACAAGTTCCTGTTGTTTTGCTGTGAAGTTCCGGTGACCCTTGTAAGCCTGACGCACTTGGGATGATTTGGTTTCTATCTGCTCATGGTTAAATTTAAGTCTTTCGCGTAAGTACTTCTTGAATTGCTCGTTAAATGATTTAAAGCAATCATTATGTACATCACTGATGTATTGTTTCAGGTTATAGGTTCTTAGCTCATTCTCGCTTTTGAATCTTTGCTTCATCTCTTTTTCCCTGATAAATCTGATACACAATTTATTCATTGATAGATCCTGAACAGGATGCTGGATGAATGTCAGGTTAATAGAGTAGGTGTAAACATTGGTTTACAAGTTCATTAACTTATTTGAAGGGGGTCAGGAAAAAAACAGAGACATGAAAAAAGGGTAGCCATTGCTACCCTTTTTTGTGTTGTCTGAATGTTAAGGTTTGTCAGCAGGCTTACATATTGCTATTCACAAAATCCCAGTTCACCAGATTCCAGAAATCTTCCACATAGGCAGGACGGGCATTACGCTTGTCAACATAATAGGCGTGTTCCCAGACATCAATAGTTAATACGGGTGACTGTCCATCGGAAAGTGGGCAGCCCGCGTTACTGGTATTAACGATTTCCACTGAGCCATCATCATTTTTAATTAGCCAAGTCCAACCAGAGCCGAAGTTGGTGACGGCTGAAGTTGAGAACTTTTCCTTGAAGTCAGCAAAAGAGCCAAATGCCGCATTAATGGCATCGGCAACCGCGCCAGTAGGTTCGCCACCAGCGTTAGGAGCCAGGCAGTTGAAGTAGAAAGTATGATTCCATACTTGTGCTGCGTTGTTGTAAATACCGCCAGCAGGTGCGGTTTTTACGATCTCTTCCAGTGACTTGTCGGCAAATTCAGTGCCTTCAATCAGATTGTTTAGATTTGTCACATAGGCCTGATGGTGTTTGTCGTGGTGGTAGTCCAGTGTTTCTGCTGAGATATATGGTTCAAGTGCGTCTTTTGCATAGGGTAAATCGGGTAGTGTATGTGACATTGTTTCTCTCCATTGGTTTGGTTTTTGATGCTAGGAGGCTGTCTTAGAACTAGAAGCGTAGCGAAAATCACAGGATTATCATAAGCTGGACTTATTGGATGAGGCGAATAGTCATTCTATTTAACGATTCCAATAAGTTCAGATTATGATGATCATGGGATTTGCAGTAGCTTCTTAGTTCTAGGACAGTCTCCTAGGCGACGGATACTGTACGAGCGCTATGGGGATGTCAATATTCCCGAAAATGCTAAGGAAAATGTAAAGTGGCTAATTATTGGGGATTATTTGCGCACGGGATTTATTGACAGTTTACCGTGACTCACGTATTTTCCGCGTTCGCTTTCAGGTGCCTGTATCTGTTCAGGATGCAGGTTAAACGGGAAGCTGGTGCGTTTTCTGTGATCAGCCAGACAAACAATTCCAGCACTGCCCCCGCAACGGTAAGTGAGTAAAAGCTTGAATATGCCACTGGGATTGTCACTT
>JALVFC010000288.1 GCA_027030285.1 Thiotrichaceae bacterium
CCTGAGCAGCTGATCATTCGTAATGTAGAGAAAGTGCTTAATAAAAATAACGCTGATAATGATACAGCAGCAGATAAATATTTCCGCGAACGGATTGACTTTGCACTCGGCGTGCTAGGTGAATATACGAGTGCATTGAAGCAAATGAGGAAGAGCAAGATCCTTCATAATGACAAATTTAGCAATGGTATGTAAAACCCGCTGATAGTGGTTTTATTGATTATGGAGCCTTGATTCAGCGAAAATTGCAAAACCATAGACTCAAAGTAGTAAAATAGCATTATGTTAAAAAATCCTACCCGTGTTCATCAAAAAATCCTAAACCGGATAGGTGAACATGCGTATTTCCATGATGACCGCCATTCTGAAAGACGGAATGAAATGCGCTGGCTTACCGTGGAACGCACTACTGTCCCTATTCGGGGGCTGCCAGAATCTCTTGAAGGCACCACCATTGTGCAATTAACCGATCTGCACTTACGACCTTTTACCCAAATTGGGCATATTGAGCGCGCCGTTTATCTGGCAAATTCACTGAAGCCAGACATAATCACCCTTACTGGTGATTATGTCTGGCACGATGCAGAAGATGTGTTTGAACTGGCTCCCACACTGGCAAAGTTAAATGCTAAATATGGCGTATTCTCAATTCTTGGTAATCATGAACACAAAACTGATCCTCAACTGATCACAGAAACATTTGAAAAGGTAGGTATTCCTGTATTCATTAATCAGGCTATAGACTTATCAATAGGCAAGTCGCTGCTGTATCTGGCTGGCATTGATGATGGCTGGCTTGGTAACCCTGATATCAGACAAACACTGGATGCACATCGTGGCAATACACCCATCGTATTAATGGCACACGAACCGGACATGATTGACTGGTACGCAGATGATACACGTATCAACCTGCAATTATCCGGGCATACACACGGCGGGCAAATCCAGTCAGCAGCAAACAAGCCACTCGTGAGACCATTTCTGGGACGTAAATACGTGCAAGGTCTGCATAAAGTCAATGAGAGCTGGGTATACACCAGTCGCGGTATTGGCACCACAGGTATTCCACTGCGCCGCAATTGTTCACCTGAAATCACACATATTACACTGGTTGCCGCTTAAGTACTTTTTATGGAAAAGTTGTGGTGAAGTGCTACATATCACTACCGAAGGTGCAGATTAATTTTTTTGTCATCTGCATGACAGAAACTGGTTGCCTTCCTGAATAAGATTCACTCCTATATTTTATATCATCAAATAATAGACCTATTTGGTGATATGTTAAAAAAACAGTCATGGAGTGATAAAAATGAATACTACTGTAACAAATCAGCCAACACCTGAAATATTAAAAAAAGCTAAAGCAATCCCTAACTTTGGCACCTTCTCAATATTAATTGGCATTTTGCTGCTTTTGCTAGGAGCAATGGGAATTGTTTTACCAGAAATAATGTCGCTGGAAGTCAGCATCCTCATAGCCAGCCTATTTGTTGTAGGCGGAATCTTCTGGGGCAGTCATTCCTTTAAATACAGTCGCCACCAATGGTCAGAATGGTTAAAACCTTTTCTGCTTCTGGTCAGTGGAGGCTTGATGCTGTTTTACCCTATGAGCGGTGTCGCAGCTATTGGCTTGCTGTTAGCCATATATTTATTGCTGGATTCTTTTGCCAGCTTTACCCTTGCCTACGGTTTATACAATGAGCGAGGCTGGGGCTGGATGGCATTTAATGGCATCACATCACTGTTTCTAGCCGTTTTGTTTTTAGCAGGATGGCCTGCCAGCTCATTGCTACTGGTAGGACTGTATGTTGCAATCAGTCTGTTCTTTGATGGCAGTGTCCTGATCTATCTCGGCTGGATTCAGAAAAAGCTCGCGAGTAACTAAGTATCAACCCTGGGCAGCTATACTGATTAAGGTTGTAAGTTATTGATTATTCTGACTTCGGCAGCAGGGATGCTGCCGTAAAGCTTACAGTTGATGTATTTACAGCGCCCTAATAATCAATAACTTGCCGCCTCCAATGTTTATTTCGCTGAGTAGTTACGAGAGAGCCATTGTTAATGGAGGATAGAAAGATGCCAAAAATAATTCTAACAGCATTATTATTGCTATTTACGCAGCCAGGCTGGGCAGCAAAGAAAATGGAAACATTGCTGGATCAACCTTTGGCAAAAGATCTTGCTTTCCCTGATCTGCAAGGTCAGCTGCATCATATCAGTGACTACCGTGGAAAAGTAGTGGTTGTAAATTATTTTGCCTCATGGTGCGATCCCTGCCGTGCAGAAATACCCTCTCTGAATAAAGCATGGAGTAAAGTAAAGGATGGAAATGTCGTCATGCTGGCAATTAGTGCAAAAGAAAGTAAAGATAATGTGCGCCAGTTTTTAAAACAACAACCCATTGACTTTCAGGTGCTACTGGATGAAAAGGGCAAAATATTTGAAGACTGGCCTGTGAAAGGAATTCCAACCACGCTGGTAATAGATAAAGAAGGGCATTTTACCTACCGCGCCCTGGGAGAGCGCGAGTGGGATAGTAATACTCTGCTATGGCCTATTTTTATGCTGGAACTGGGTAAGCTGGTTGACTAGGAGGCTGTACAGAGCTTCTAAGCAGTAG
>JALVFC010000289.1 GCA_027030285.1 Thiotrichaceae bacterium
AGGCAAGCGTTCCAGTAACACCGGCCCGGTGTTAAAGCGCAAGGTAGACCACTGGTTGCGACAGCATGGCAGGGTGTTGGCCTATCATTCTGCACAACCTTGTGATGGCGGAACGGGGGCAGTATATGTTCTCCTGAAGAGGCTGTACTGATTTTCAGAAATAAGGGATGGAGTAGAAATATGCGCATGATTATAGTGATTCTGGTGTGCTGGAGTTTGATTACATTAAATAGAGCATGGGCTGATTCCGGCGTGCTGGATATTGAGTGGCCGACTGCCACTAAATCACGTGGATCAGTTGCTGCCAGAAAGGCACCCTATCCTGATGTCTTGCAAAATGGAGTTCGTAATGTCCGCTTGCCTGTTTTGTTACCCGCATCACTTGCCTATGATAAAAAAATGTCGATAGTCTCGGATCAGTTTTTTTACACGGTTACCTTTGTGCAGCCTGGTGCAGCGGTTATGATCACTGGCGACAGACTTTATCAGCAGACAATTCCATCGGGCTCAGATCTTGAGGCACAGTTAAAGTCAACCGCTGGCGTTATGTTTTCACATGATGAAGGAATGATGACGGCAGACTTTAATCGTTACGGTGTGAACTATACATTGCAGGTTGAGTGTGCAAAGCCAGCAACGGACATACGTTGCACTCAGGAAAATTTCATCAGAAAGTTATATGGTGAACTGGATGTAGTGGGTGGTCGCCCATGAGAAAATATCTTGTGACTATTGTTGCTGTGCTTGGGTTTAGTGCTTGCTCAAGTGTTTCTCAGCAAGGGGGATTTGGAGGCTTTAGCTATCTGCCAGCAGGAAAATTAGTGCCAGACAATAGTGGTAAAGGTCGCCAGGGTGATAACTATGTTTATGCTCCGGGGATTCGATTTCCTCTTTTAGAAGCACCTGCTTATATAAACTCACAGGTTTATGGTATTGGAGGTCTGTATGGTAAACCAGGTAGTTTGTGTGATGCCAGAAACTACCAATATCCCTGGAAAGATAATTTCTGTGAGAAACGAGGCTGGCCAATGCCGCTGTGCCCTGCAGGTACAGGACATCAGGGAGTAGATATTCGCTCTGCAACTTGCGAGAAAAACAAGCATATCGCTGTGGCGGTTGAAGATGGCGTAATAACCTCAATTGGTCAATATACAGTTTATCTGCGTGGTCGCTCAGGCAGAACCTATCGTTATCTGCATCTTGCGCCTTCCTCCTTGCAAATAAGAAGAGGACAGCGGGTAAAGCGAGGGCAGCCTATCGGTAAAGTCTCGAATTATATGGGTGATACTAAAACATCAATCCATTTGCACTTCGATATTAAGCAAACGATTCGTTTTAGTGATGGCAAGTCTGCCAGAGTCTATGTGCCACCTTATACTTCTTTGGTAGACGCGTACAAGCGATTACTTAGTGGGACGCCGTAGGTAATTGGGTGTAAATGGGGTATTTTCTGGTATGCCTTTTTTTATATTGACTGGTTTACCAGCATTTATTATATGCCGTGTTATCTGTTTGATAGTTGAAGGTGTAGAAAACACGTGGCTTAGAGTTGTTTATTAATGCCACGGTATTTTAATTGGTGGCCGGAGGTGGAATCGAACCACCGACACGCGGATTTTCAATCCGCTGCTCTACCGACTGAGCTATCCGGCCAAATGAGGCGGTATTACAGCGTTTCATAGTTAATAAGTCAAGCATTAATTCATCAATAATAAGGGCTTTTTTGTGAATGTCCGACAGCTGATTTTTCCAGAAGGCAAAACAGAAAAACCCTTGGTTTAGCGAGGTTTTGATAAGAGAATGATATTCTGCTAGAGGATATTATTAAAAATACTGGTGTTTATATTAACCCCCAAATCCACTTTTTATATCCACTTTTTCTTCTGCGAAGCGTTGCAAAACATCAAGCTGCCTGATAAGACCTCTTGAATTAGTTTTGAACTTGTTGCGTTCACTAGAGGTGAGAGAAAGACCTTTTGGTAGTTTTACTTTTAGTGGGTCTTTGGGGGCTCCATTAACTCGGAATTCATAATGTAAGTGGCTACCAGTAGATGAGCCAGTTGAACCGACATAGCCAATCAGATCACCTAAATAAACCTTCATGCCGGGCTTAAGACCTTTTTTATATTTATTTAAGTGTCCGTAGAGAGTTGAGTAACCACCGTTATGTTTAATGATTATGGTTTTACCATATCCGCCTTTTCTGGCGACATGCTGGACTATGCCATTGGAAGTAGCGTAAACAGGAGTGCCTTTCGGAGCGGCAAAATCTACACCAGCATGCATCCGCATTCTTTTGTAGATAGGGTGACGACGTATGCCAAAGCCTGAACTAATTCTCTTGAAAGATGCCAGGGGGAAGCGCTTGAAACTACGACTAAGGTCATAGCCTCTGTCATCAAAATAATCAATTTTGTGATCAGCTAGCTCGAATCGAATAGCGCGGTGCACTCTTTTATCATGCATTAGTTCTGCCGCCAGTATATCTCCATCAGCAATTTTGTTGCCTCGGTGATAAATCTGTTCATAAACTACGGTTACACGATCACCTTTGTCTAGGTCGTGGGTCAGCTTAACATCTCTATCAAATATTTTTACCAGTTTGCTTACAATGCTACTT
>JALVFC010000290.1 GCA_027030285.1 Thiotrichaceae bacterium
GCATGGTTTTTACAAAATTATGACCATGTGCAGAATACAGCCAGGAGGTTCTGAGGATAATTGCCTGCTCTCCTAGCAGCTCTAATACAGCCTGGTCACCAGCATGCTTGCTTTGCCCGTAGACACTTGCCGATGCTGCCTTATCCTCCGGCAGATAGGGGCGATAGTGTTTGCCAGAAAAAACAAAATCCGTGGAAATCTGCACCATGCGGATGGCAAGCTGCTGACAGCCCAGTGCCAGATTCCCGGCACCATGATAGTTCACCGCATAAGCCAGCTCGGCTTCTTCTTCTGCCTTATCAACAGCAGTATAGGCAGCAGCATTAATAACTACGTCGGGCTGCTTATCTAGCAGAAAACGCTGAACCTGTGCAGCATCCGTAATATCCAGCTGTTCACGATCTACGGCTACCAGTGTATGTGATTCAGGCAGGCTGCGCTTTAGCTCATAGCCCAGTTGTCCGTCACTGCCCGTTAATACAATTTTCATGGCGATGTCAAAGTGTCTCAAAAAAAAGGCTGGGTAAAAACATCGGCTTCAAGCAAGCTGGCTCCTTGCCTGTCCTTATCAGACAGCAGGGGTGGTTTGCCATCAACCAGCGGCCAGTCAATGCCAATTTCAGTATCATCCCAACGAATACAACGCTCATGTTCAGGGGTGTAGATATCGGTGCATTTATAGAGGAAGTCCGCCTGCTCACTGATCACATAAAAGCCATGAGCAAAGCCGGGGGGAACCCAAAGCATACGATGGTTTTCTTCACTAAGCTCGACCCCCACCCAATGACCAAACGTGGGAGAATACTTGCGGATGTCTACCGCCACATCAAAGACCTTTCCCGTGACCACACGTACCAGTTTGCCCTGGGTATGCCGCAACTGATAGTGCAGACCACGTAAAATCCCCTGCGGTGAGCGGCTATGGTTATCCTGCACAAAGGCAAAATCGAGACCATGTTGCTGAAAGAGTGGCTGATTCCATGTTTCCATAAAATAGCCACGCTCATCCCCAAACACATCCGGCTCAATAATCTTTACCTCGGCAATTTCGGTATCAATTACCTTCATAAAAGATTGTTTTCCTGTTTCACCACATTGGCAAGGTATTGCCCATAGCCGCTTTTCTTCAGTGGTTCGGCCAGTTTTAGCAGTTGCTCGGTATCAATAAACTGCATGCGCCAGGCAACTTCCTCAGGGCAGGCAATACGCAATCCCTGGCGTTCTTCAATCACACGAATATAATTTGCCGCATCCAGTAATGACTGATGGGTTCCGGTATCCAGCCAGGCAGTCCCGCGCTTTAGAATCTCCACCGTTAAATTGCCCTGTTGCAGGTACGCCTGATTGACAGAAGTAATCTCCAGCTCTCCCCGTGCTGAAGGTTTTACATCGCTTGCTATATCCAGTACCGCATTATCATAGAAATACAAGCCCGTTACCGCAAAATGGGATCTTGGCTGCTGCGGTTTTTCTTCGATACTGATGGCCTTACCGGCTGCATCAAACTCAACCACGCCATAACGCTCAGGATCGCTTACATAATAACCAAAGACGGTCGCCCCGTTAGTTTGCTCACCAATATGTTTGAGCCTCGAAGACAAGCCCTCGCCATAAAAAATATTGTCACCCAGGATCAGGGTAACAGGATCATTGCCCACAAACTCTCGCCCAATCAGAAAAGCTTGTGCCAGCCCCTCAGGGCGAGGTTGCACCGCATACTGAATATTCAGCCCCCAGGCAACACCATCGCCCAGCAAATCCTGAAATAACACCTGATCATGAGGTGTGGTGATAATCAGAATATCGCGGATCCCCGAAAACATCAGCACCGTAAGCGGATAATAAATCATTGGCTTGTCATAGACAGGCATCAGTTGTTTGCTGACCACCTGCGTCAGGGGATGTAGCCGAGTACCACTACCCCCTGCAAGGATAATACCTTTTCTCACTTTGCCACCTGTTACTGAGGTTCTAAGGACTTATTATTTCAAGAAGTAGCGACCTGCAGTGGTAACCACCACAATTATTAGTCCAATCGTCAGGTTCAGCGCAATCAACCAGCGAATTTGTGCCAGAGCAGCACCCGCCTGCTCCCAGCTTTCGGTTGCATTGGATTTTTTTAATCGATTAAAAGGAGCAAAGAAGACGTGCAGATAAATCAGCACCATAACAATCCCCAGACCATGCATGATATGCACATAGACGGCTGTATTGGCAAAGCCACCAATCAAGCCAAAAATAATGTAATAACCACTACCCAGAATAAATACAATAGCCAGCCAGACCCAGGGGAAAAAACGTTTAAATACAGCCTCCCATAAACGTAAGCGAAATGGTGCCTGAAGAATCTCAACGGCAGCTGGACGCAAAGCCATATAAGCAAAGAACATACCGCCTACCCAAACTATAACTCCCAGTAAATGCAAGGTAAGCGCCAGATGCATGGTCATAATCAATATCCTTTGGTGAAACTAAATATTTAAAAGAGACAGGCAGTATAATCGCTTGCTATTAGCCTGTTAAGAAAATTGTCATTCATTATCACACAGCATCACCATCAGCGTGCCTTTTCCGCATAATTTAACGGGAAAAAACTACTTTTAGCATCTTTGTTGGTTTGCTTGACTTCAGCCAGATACTCAGGTACCAGCTTTTTCAGATCCCTGACAAGATAATAGTAGGAACGATTATGGTGGGGCATATTGAACTGATCCGCAAGATAAGCCGATTCAAGTGCATAAAACACAACACCCCAGTAATATAAGCCCTGCGTTTCAGCACTATCCCAAAGCCTGATGGTCTTATTAATTGGCTCTACCAGCTCTTTTTCCTGTTTCACCAGGTTGAACAATTTATCCTTGCTTTGCTGAGTCAGAATAATTTGTGATGCCAGTTCATTTACAACCTGTTTCGTTGCAGCATCCGTCTGCTGCAGAAATTGCAATAAAGTACGTTCTGTTTCCGGTGGCTTGCCGAAATCATAGACTGTAATTTTACTCTGCTTTTTACTTTTTTTAGCTTTATGGATGAAGTGTATCGCTTCTGTCAGCTTCTTGCGGGCAGCTTTTAAATCCCCCTCCAGTAACCATGCAGCATTGTTCAGGCGTTTTTTTACATCCTTGTCAAAAGTAAACATTTGTTGGTGCAAAATAGCGGCACGATTATGGAAATGATTATGCACTGACAACTCATCCTGCGTTGTTGCTGATTGCAACATGGCATTTCGCACCTCAAGATTCACCTTTTTGTACAACTCCCGCTGGGTCTTCCTTGCCTCGACAAAAGAATGCAACATACGTTCCAGTATGTCATGGTGATTGGGGTGTTTTTCTATTATCCCATTGATTTTAGAAATTATTTTATCCAGCCCTGTGCCACTGGCTCGCAGGTTCATATAAGCTTTTCCCATCGGCTTGAATGAGCGTTCGATAAACTGAAATTCATTCTTATTCAGTTTTTGCTGCAATCGCTGGTTTTCTTGCTGCTGACGATATTTCAGCTTCCACGCATCAACTTTTCCGCTAACAAACACAGTCAGTAATAAAAGGATGCCCAATGTTGCAAATAATAATACTGCGCGCTTTTCCTGCGAGAGGAATTTTTTGCTGCCTGGCTTGCGAAAAAAAATGACTGTTGCAATCACCAATGCCAGCATCAGTAATAAAAACAAACCCTGAACTAAAGCTGGAAAGTCAATCATTTTGCCAAGTATCCTTTTGCTATCGGTGTGCACATATCCGGGGTTAAAACTATAACGCAGTGAACTATAGCAAGAAATCTATAGATTGTGCCATAAGCATGCAATAGTTAATCAGTCATTTAGCGCCTGATGTAACGCATGTACACTGTCCGGTGTAACAAAATAAGACATATGATCACTCACCACACCACTGACCTGTAAAGATGGAGTTCTATCTTGCCTGATATACTTCATGCTACTAAGTTTAATCGCCACCTCATTGTTTTCTACAAAGAGCGTTTGCGAGAGTATATCAAAAGCTGCAGCTTTGCTGCATTGCATGGCAAATTTGAAGATCTTTTTAACACCTGCTGCTTCATTAACATCTACTCGTAAATCTGCTGTATCACGCAACCAGATAATAGGGCAGGTGTGAATCCGGAGCACAAAAAAGTGCCTGGGTAAAATCTGAATTTTTTCCGCCATCTGATCCAGTGTACCATCGATAGAGTCAATCAGTTGCCCCCTTAAGCCTAGTCTAATGCTGCGATTTATTCTTCAATAAGCCTTGCCCACAAGTCATGTTCGCTGCTATTGGTGATTTCGACCTCAACAAACTGACCGGGCTCCAGCTGCACACCTTCTATCAACACCTGCCCGTCTATTTCGGGGGCATCTGCATAGCTGCGGGCAATCGTCAGATTTTCCTCAACCTCATCAGTGAGTACCAGCATATGAGAACCCTTGCGCCTGGCGAGCTTTGTGGTACTAATATCCGCCTGTAACTCCATGAAGCATTGCAGGCGCTCTTCCTTAACTTCATCCGCAACAGGGTTTGGCAGGTCATTGGCTGTAGCCCCAGCAACAGGTGAATAGGCAAAGCAACCAACCCGATCCAGTTGTGCAGCTTGTAGAAAGTCCAGTAGCATCTGGAAATCCTCCTCAGTCTCCCCCGGAAAACCCGTAATAAAGGTACTACGCACCACGATATCAGGACAGATTTCGCGCCATTTTTGTAAACGCTGCAATACTTTTTCAGCATGCGCAGGTCGCCGCATATCTTTAAGCAGGCGCGGACTGGCATGCTGGAAGGGAATATCCAGATACGGCAGAATTTTGCCCTCAGCCATTAACGGAATCAGATTATCAACATGCGGATAGGGATACACATAATGCAGGCGTACCCAAACCCCCATTTCACCGAGTGCTTCCACCAATTGCTGGATATGTGTCTTTATCGGTCTGCCCTGCCAGAATCCCGTACGATACCGGCTATCCAGCCCATAGGCGCTGGTATCCTGGGAAACCACCAGCAACTCCTTGACACCGGCATCCACAAGATTCTGCGCCTCCTGCAAAACATCACCAATTGGGTAACTCGCCAGACGACCACGCATCGACGGAATAATGCAAAAAGAACAATTGTGGTTACAGCCCTCGGATATTTTCAGATAGGCATAATGTCGTGGAGTGAGCTTGAGCCCCTGCGGTGGCACCAGATCAGTGTATGGATCATGCGGTGCTGGCAAGTGCTGGTGCACGGCATTCATCACTTCTTCATAGGCATGCGGACCACTTACTGCTAGTACTTCAGGATAAGCCTCTAATACTTTTCTGGAATCAGCTCCCAAACAGCCCGTAACAATTACCTTGCCATTTTCCTGAAGCGCCTCGCCAATGGTATCCAGCGACTCCTGTACAGCAGAATCAATAAAGCCACAGGTATTAATAACCACCATGTCAGCCTGTTCATAATCCGGGGACAGTTCATAGCCTTCAGCACGAAGCTGGGTCAGAATGCGTTCGGAGTCAACCAGCGCCTTGGGACACCCCAGACTGACAAAGCCTATGCGTTGTGAATTGTGTTTCATATGTGCTTGCTTGAGGAAAACAGCAAGTTTAGCAGATTAACTTTGCATTAAGGAGGGCCTGATTAAGTCTGAGTGGAATTTATCAATAGCTAGATGTGCAAAGTCTTTGCCTAATAATAAGCTGACTGTCATTCGAATAGCGTAGCTTTAAACACTCTCAACTCCTATGCTGATGAGAACTGGCATGAGAAAAAGTTTTCATTGTGGTTATCATGTTTCTTTATGCACAAGATATAGTGGCAAATTTTTCATCATCTAATTTAATTTATTCACAAGCAAAGAACGCCTACATGAAAAACAGAAACAAACTGGGAAAATAATTAAAGATCTTATATTGACATAGAATAACTCGGTGTAATAAAAGAACTATTACTAAATTGTATAATATTTAATCAATCCGTGGGCAGCCTCTATTTAAAGCCGTCAGAGACAGATACTCTTAAGTTATACACAAAGTTTTCCACAGAAAATGTGGAAAACCCTATCCGAGGCTTACGGGACGCGGCTTTCGGGTTTCCATACACGACGACAGACGAAATGCATAATTATTCAGATAAGCGGTGTAAGCACTTAAAAGTTGACTCTACTCTAGGTAAATTGACCGGTTACTGTGTGCTGCAATACGCAGTCTCACTGGAATAGTTAGAGAATTTAGGTAGAATGCATAGTCTTCACTACATTTGTGGCACTCAGCACTTTTTCTATAAGGATCATGCTAGGAGCTTGTCCGAGAATATGAGCCGTAGCGAGGGAAAGCTGATTTGAGCTAGATTTTTCATCAATTTAAGGCGAATAGTTGTTCTATTTAACGAGAATTGAGGGAAAATCTAGCCAAATTCAGCTTTTCCGCAATAGGCTCACTATTTCGGACAAGCCCCCAGGATCAAAGGGCAGCTCTCCAGCACTTCCCTCCATGAGAGAGACGTCATGTACCGACTGAGATTGCTTTAGCTTATTAGGGAAGCCTGTGTAGTATACAAGTTTTTTAGTTCTAAGGAGTTAATTATGTCTAAACAACATCCTATTGTTGTTGTCACTGGTTCATCAGGTGCGGGAACCACCTTTGTAAAACGAGCTTTTGAAAATATCTTTCGCAGAGAAGGTATTAAGCCAGCAATTATTGAAGGCGACAGTTTTCACAGCCTGAGTCGCAACGAGTTTAAAGAGGCAGTCGCAAAGGCAGAAGCTGAAGGTAATAACAACTTTAGTCATTTCGGACCAGAAGCAAATGACTTTAAAGCACTGGAAAGCCTGTTTTCTGACTATAGTCGCACAGGTACTGGAAAAAAACGCTATTATTTACACAATGATGATGAAGCAGCAGAACACAATAAACGTTTAGGCTGCAACAAGGCATCTGGTGAGTTTACTCCCTGGGAAGAGATAGAACCCGGTTCAGATATTCTCTTCTATGAAGGTCTGCATGGTATGGTAAAGGGTGATGGCTATGATGTGGCATCACTGGTTGATCTGGGCGTAGGTGTTGTACCTAGTGTAAACTTGGAGTGGATTCAAAAGATTCATCGCGATAATGCTGAGCGTGGTTACTCTGAAGAAGCCATTGTCGATACGATTCTGCGTCGTATGCCTGATTATATTCAGCACATTACCCCACAGTTCTCCAGAACGGATATTAACTTTCAGCGCGTCCCTACGGTCGATACATCCAACCCATTTATTGCTCGCGAAATTCCTACGGCAGACGAAAGCTTCGTGGTCATTCGTTTTAAAGACCCTAAAAAGTGCAATGTGGACTTCCCATATCTGCTTAATATGATTAATGGATCATTTATGTCGCGCAGAAACACCATTGTAGTGCCCGGAGGCAAAATGGGTATGGCAATGGAAATAATTCTGACTCCCATTATTCATCGTATGATTGACAAGAAATAGACATGTTTGCCACGGAAGGATGCTAACTTTTTGGCTCTATTCCGTGGTCCCCTCTCCACTACTGACATCAGTATTCAGGGCGCATTTTCAGTTGCCACGAATAAACACAAACTCATTACAACCTAACCCACCTGATACTGTCCTCAGCTCGGCAAGCTGGAAACCACGCTGCCGAAAGAAATAGAAAACCTCTTCGGGTGAGGCAACTTCAAAAGGATAGCCACCTACCCAGTCAACAACATCCCGCCAGGGGGACATGCCGCGGGTACTCTCAGTGGCGTAATGCTTCCATGTGTAAAAAGGCCTCCCTGTCACTAAGTCACGTAGCGTTGTTGGTCCCCACAGCCGTATAAAAGCAGGCCATAATACTAACCAGCGCAGTTGTGGTGGTAGCTTGTTGTAGGCTTTTTTTACCTTTAGCCAGCCACGACTTGGTCTTCCCTGATCATTATAGATTGCGATAAATAGCTTACCTCCATCAGCTACAAGCTCTGCGACATTCTCAAAAGCCTGTTGCATATTGCCAGTATGATGCAACACCCCCCAGGAATAAACGATATCCCATTGCCCCAAGGAGTCCAGGTACTCCTTATCCAGAGCCGAACCACTTTCAATCACCCACTCATCATCATCGGGAAAATACCGTGACCTCAACTGTTGTGTGCATGCCACTGATTGTGGGTCGTAGTCAAACGAGTGAACCGTTGCACCAAGTCTCCGAGCTGCCAGGCTGAACAGACCACTACCCGATCCAACGTCTAAAAAACGTTTGCCGTGCAGAGTGTCGACTTTTAACATGTCTTGTAATGATTTTTCAGCCTCAAGTATCCGCTCATCATCCAGAACCTGCAGAAAATACGACCAGTTCTCCCCAAAAGAAAAACGTTCGCCCGTTTTAATTTCTTCAGAGTGAATGTTCCCCATTTGATACCTCTCAGTTTAATTATAAGCCGCAACGCTAGCTCATTATGCTAATTTCCCGCTTAATATTTACTCTTCGCCAATAATCATTTTGTACACGGGTTTACTGTATATTGGCGGAAGAGAAAGCTTTCCTTAGTGTTTCTGGTAGTCTTCTGGGGCGCAAGCTTTTGTCATCAACGCAAACAAGATCCACACTTGCCTCTGTGATCAGCTTATCCTTGCCTTCAGTAGTTTTATAAATTTTCTGCAAACATCCAATATGAGTTTTACCCAGACTGGAAATCTCAACCGAAACAGTCAGTTGATCATTAAATAAAGCAGGCAAGAGGTACTCAATAATAACTTTCCTTACCACAAATATGATATTCCAGCCTTCCCGCAATTGATCTTGCTCAAAGCCCAGAGATCTTAGCCATTCAGTTCGTGCACGCTCCATAAACTTCAGATAATTGGCGTAATACACGATACCACCAGCATCTGTGTCTTCATAATAGACACGAATTGGGAGCTTGAATGTTTCTTTAGTCTTCTGAGTCAAACAGACCTCCCATCTGCCCTACCTTAGGCGCACCGTGGTAGGTAAGTCCGAAGTGTTCCCAGGCACGACGCGAGGCAACGCGACCGCGCGTAGTGCGTATCATATAACCCTGCTGAATCAAAAATGGCTCCAGTACGTCTTCTATAGTTCCGCGTTCTTCACCAATGGCAGCGGCAAGACTGTCTACTCCTACAGGCCCTCCATCAAACTTTTCAATAATTGCCAGCAGCAGGCGACGATCCATATGGTCAAACCCCTGTTCATCCACATTCAGCATATTCAGCGCACCATCCGCGATGGCACCAGTAATATGACCATTTGCTTTGACTTCTGCAAAATCGCGCACTCTTCTTAACAGGCGGTTGGCAATGCGTGGGGTTCCTCTGGAGCGTTTGGCTATTTCCTGTGCGCCAGCAGCATCTATTGACACACCGAGAATAGATGCTGAGCGTTTTACGATGGTGGTTAAATCAGCGACATTATAAAATTCAAGTCGTTGTACGATACCAAAGCGATCACGCAGGGGAGAGGTGAGTAGCCCGGCTCTGGTAGTTGCTCCAATCAGGGTGAATGGCGGTAGGTCGAGTTTTATGGAGCGTGCAGCAGGGCCTTCACCAATCACAATATCCAGCTGAAAATCTTCCATAGCGGGATATAGAATTTCTTCCACGACGGCACTTAAGCGGTGAATCTCATCGACAAACAGGACATCGTGAGGCTCCAGATTGGTAAGTAACGCGGCCAGATCCCCAGCCTTTTCCAGGACAGGTCCCGATGTCTGACGCAGGTTAGCACCCATTTCATTGGCAATAATATGTGAAAGAGTGGTTTTGCCCAGTCCGGGAGGACCGAAAATCAGCACATGATCCAATGCCTCAATACGTCCTTTGGCG
>JALVFC010000291.1 GCA_027030285.1 Thiotrichaceae bacterium
CATTTAATTTTTATTTTTAGGTAAGCAGCTGATTTTTTTTCAGGACTTACTAATCTCCTTATTGTTGTTAATATCCGGTTAGCCACTATTTATGCCAGAATTACCCGAAGTAGAAACCACATTGCGCGGTGTGTCTCCCCATGTAAAGGGGCAAAAGGTTATAGCAGTTTGCGTCAGGCAACCCAGGCTACGTTGGCCAGTACCTGATGACTTACAGATGTTACAGGGAGAAGTCATAGAAAGTTTACAACGGCGTGCCAAGTATCTGCTGCTCAATACGAAAAAAGGCACAGTCATTATCCATTTAGGCATGTCTGGCAGTTTGCGTATCTGTGCTCAGGAGACTGAGCCTGGAAAACATGATCACGTTGATATTGTGCTGGATAATTCAAAGCTGCTACGCCTGTGCGATCCACGTCGCTTTGGCTCAGTATTGTGGGCGCAAAATGTCAATAAACATCCATTACTACGCAACTTGGGGCCTGAGCCGCTTAGTGAGGTATTTAGCGCAAATTACCTTTATGAAAAGTCACGTAACCGTAAAGTTAATATCAAAAGCTTTATTATGAATGCGCAGGTTGTCGTTGGCGTAGGTAATATTTACGCAAGTGAATCACTGTATATGGCAGGCATTAACCCCAAAAACCTGGCAGGCAGAATCTCATTAAAGCGATACGAAAAGTTGGTTTTTTCCATAAAAACCGTACTTAGCCTGGCGATAGAGCAGGGCGGTACAACGCTACGAGACTTTGTTAGCGCAGATGGGCAAACGGGATATTTTCAGCTGAAGCTATCTGTTTACGGGCGTACAGGAGAAGCCTGTCCGAAATGTCAAACACCTATTAAGCAGATCACTCAGGGGCAACGCAGCACCTACTATTGCACGGTATGTCAAAAATAAGCAAAACCAAAAAGCTGGACAGACGCTTCTGCGTAGCACCCATGCTGGACTGGACGCTCACGCATCAACGCTATTTCATGCGCCTGATAAGCCAGCATGCCGTCTTGTATACCGAGATGGTGACCACCGGTGCGCTGATATATGGCGACAGAGACCGCTATCTGGCGTACAACCCGGAAGAACACCCCGTAGCCCTGCAACTTGGCGGCAGTGATCCCAAAGACATGGCAAAATGCGCGCTAATGGCACAGGAATATGGCTATGATGAGGTCAACATCAACGTGGGCTGTCCCAGTGAGCGGGTACAAAAAGGCGCATTCGGTGCCTGTTTAATGCTGGAACCCGCGTTGATTGCAGAGTGTGTCAGCGAGATGAAGGCTGCTGCAAGTCAGATGCCCGTCACGGTCAAACATCGCATTGGTGTAGACGAACATGATTCCTATGAACAACTGGTAAGCTTCATTGAAGTTGTAGCAGCAGCGGGTTGTGAAACTTTTATTGTACATGCCAGAAAAGCCTGGCTCAAAGGACTAAGCCCCAAAGAAAACCGGGAAATTCCACCGCTTAGCTATGACAGTGTCTATCAACTGAAACAGGACTTCCCGCAACTGGAAATCATCATCAATGGCGGTATTACCACATTGACGGATTCCAGCAATCACCTGAAACACGTCGATGGCGTAATGGTAGGGCGCGAAGCTTATCATAACCCCTACAAATGGGCACAGGTAGATACGCTGCTCTATCAATCCAGCAGAACCATTCCCGACCGCCATCAGGTGCTGGATCAGTTCATGCGCTATGTTGCAAAACAACTGGAGCAAGGTGTACAACTGAGTCACATGACCCGCCATATACTCGGTCTGTTTCATGGTCAACCAGGTGCCAGAGCATGGCGGCGGCATTTATCCGAAAATGCCCCGAAAAAAGGGGCAGGCATTGAAGTGCTACAACAAGCCAAAGAAATTCAATTAGAACATCAAAAAGCGTTTGACCTGAAAAATACAAGACTGTAATATTCCCGCTCTCTTAACGAGAGAGTAACTATTCCTCAGTAGCTCAGTCGGTAGAGCAGTAGACTGTTAATCTATTGGTCGCAAGTTCGAGTCTTGCCTGAGGAGCCATACAAAACAAAGGCTTGCGTGATTTTATCCGCAAGCCTTTTTTATTGATTCTGGTCATCTCCGATATTTAGTCACCATTTTAGTCACCTAATTTTCTTGCCAGTAATATTTCTTTTCAATGCATTTGCAGTACCAGAGCCATATTCTCATCCGCTAATTAATGTTGCAATTGCTCCCACTAAGCTGATGCCATTTTTAGAGAATCGTGAATTGATGCGCGAGCTCTCATTATTTGTTTTTGGACGAATAACACCAAATGATGCACCGATTACGATATTGATCTTAATAGCTTTCTGGTTTTCTATTGGGGTGGCTTTTTCGTTTGTATATTCGGTGTATTGCAAGGGGAAAGAAAAGCGGTAGTAGCTATAACCCACAGACACCCACACACTGTCAATGCGTTTGCCATGAATAAGAAAACAAATAAAAAAGCCGAAAACGATGGATACGTTTTCGGCTTTAATCAGGTTCGTTTGTCTGCTCTGAAATGTCGCCAGTTCTTTGCTGTCAAAGTGACAATAGAATAGTTATTGCTTAATTTCTATCAAAAAACTGACGATATCTCAGGATATTCGACCAGATTTAATCA
>JALVFC010000292.1 GCA_027030285.1 Thiotrichaceae bacterium
TATGGCGACACCCTGCTCCCCCTAAGCTACCAGTTTGAGCCTGGTCATCCAGCCGATGGCGTCAGCGTACAGATCCCCCACGTCCTGCTAAACCAGCTCAAACCCGAGCCTTTTGAATACCTGGTGCCCGGCATGCTGACTGAAAAAATCATCGCCATCATCAAGGCACTACCCAAACACACCCGCAAACTGTTTGTCCCCGCCCCGCAATACGCCCAGGCCTGTGCAGAAAACATCAGTGATACCGACAAAGCCGAACGCCCCCTGCTTGACACCCTCAATCACTACCTGCGACGCATGACTGGCAACACCATCCCCGCCGAGGAATATGCCCGCATTGAACTGCCCGAACACCTGCTCATGCGCTTTAACATCATTGATGAAAACGGCAAACTGATAAAAAGCGGGCGTGACCTGAGTATTCTCAAACAAAGCATTCGTCATCAAACCAACCGCAGCTTCAGCCAGCTCACCGAAAGCAAAGCCGACAACATCGAGCGCGACAAACTTACCGAATGGGACTTTGATGAACTCCCCAAAGAGCACCTGATCAGCAACAGCGGCGTCACCATCCGCGCCTATCCAGCGTTGCAGGATCGCCAAACCCACGTTGCCATCAAACTGTTTGACACCCCGGAAAAAGCCGACAGACACCACCGCAAAGGCTTGCTACGCCTGTTTATGCTAAGCGAAAGAAAACGCGCCAAAGCACTCAGACGCACCCTCCCCAACATCCAAAACCTGTGCCTGCACTACCACAGCACAGGCAACTGCGAACAGCTCAAAAACAGCATCGTCACAGCCAGCTTTCAACATACCTTTTTACAAAACCCGCACATTCGCAACCGCCAGCAATTCACCGAAACCCTGCAACAACACCGGGAACAACTCAGCGAACAGGCAGAAACCCTCTGCCGCCTGCTCACCCCCATACTGCAATACCACCACGAGATCCAGAAACAACTCAAAGGCAATGTCAAACTCAACCACCTGGAAGCCCTCAGCGACATCCAGGATCAACTTAAACACCTGATTTACCCAGACTTCCTGACAGATATCGACATACCAACACTCAGACACCTGCCCCGCTACCTGAAAGGCATCCTGCGCCGCCTCGACAAACTGCAAACCAGCGAACAGCGCGACCGCGCCCTGCGCTTACAGATACAGCCCCTGTGGCAGCAATACAAGGACGCCATCAAAAAACACCCGGAAAAACAAACAGTCCTGGCAGAATACCGCTGGCAAATTGAAGAATTCAGAATATCCCTGTTCGCCCAGGACTTAGGCACGCAAAAACCCGTCTCAGCCAAACGCTTGAAAAAACTCTGGAAAAGCCTGACCAGCTCATAAAACCCGGCACTTCAGCGCACTCTTGCTTTCATTACCCGGCAATCCGGGCAATATCCCCCGTCATTCCGGCGCAGGCGGAATCCATGTTAGCAATGGCACTAAAGCAATAATGAATACCGGCCTACACAGCGACTTTCACCAAAGGGAGGGTGCGTGGCATGATAAATCCTGTTTTGGCTTGCGTAGGATTATGATAAGCATAACGAATAGGATATTGCTAATCAATGTAGACAAACCCGATCCCGATAATGAACTACCCCCTTGTACTTCGCTGGTCTGTGGTTCTTTTTGCCACAAGATTCCTCGTTAAATCTCTTGTTGGCAGCCTTGCCCGATATATAGAAATTTTCTGGTGCTGATCCTATGGAATTCATTTTGGGACACTCAATTATTATAAAACGGTATCCAAAACTCCAAAAAACAATGTAAAATGGAGCTTCATACTCCATTTATCGACAAATCATGTATAAAAGACTATTTAATCCACCCCAAAATAAAAGTTTTTTCCTGTTTGGCCCTCGTGGTACAGGCAAGACGACGTGGTTAAAATTACATTTCTCAGATGCCATTTACCTTGATTTTCTTCGTCCAGAGCTATTACGACGCTTATTGGGATCAGAAAACCGTCTGGAAGAGTACATTCCTGCTGATTATAAAGGCTGGGTTGTTATGGACGAGGTGCAAAGAGTCCCTAACCTTCTGGATGAGGTACATCGCCTCATTGAAGAACGAAAAGGGCTCTATTTTGTATTGACAGGTTCTAGTGCCAGAAAGCTAAGGCGTAGCCAGGTAAACCTGTTGGCAGGAAGGGCATTGCAGTATCATTTTTTTCCGCTGACCTACCAGGAAGTGGGTGATGATTTCAACTTAACTCATGCACTACAATACGGCATGTTGCCGTCCGTTTTTGGCGAGGACAATCCCGGAAAATATCTACAAGCCTATATTCAAACGTATTTAGAGCAAGAGGTGCAACAAGAAGGGCTAACTCGAAATATTGGTGCATTTAGCCGTTTTATGGAAGTTGCCAGCTTTTCACAAGGTGAATCGTTGAATGTGACTGAAATTGCCAGAGAAGCAGGTATCAACCGAAAAGTAGCCGAAAACTATTTCTCAATTCTTGAAGATTTACTGATTGCTTTTCGTTTGCCTGTTTTTACCAAAAGCGCCAAACGGCGCATGACGCAGCATCGAAAGTTTTACTTCTTTGATACGGGCATTTTTTATCATCTACGCCCTAAAGGAGTCCTCGATAGCCCGGAAGAGCTTGAGGGTATCTGTCTTGAAACATTAGTGTTACAAGAAATTCGAGCCATGAATGAATACCTGGACTGGGGCTACACACTCTCATTCTGGCGCACGGCAACAGGAGTGGAGGTTGACATTATTTGTTATGGAAATACTGGATTTTATGCAATTGAAATAAAACGAAGTCACACGGTCAGTCGCAAGCAACTAAGAGGGTTAAAAAAGTTCAGAGATGATTATCCTGAAGTCACTCCTTATTGTGTTTATGGAGGCAAAGATAATCTGGAAATTGATGGGATTAAATTAGTGCCTGTCACTACTTTTTTACAAAATATACAACGGTATCTGTCTGGATAGCGTTTACCCTGACCACTAACTGGCTTGCCGATAAAAAAGATAGTACATTAGCAACAACTAATACTTTCAGGATCTACCATGAAGACCACCAACCGATTGATCATAAGCTGTCTAATATTAATTACAAACGCATCACCCCATGTATTTGCCAATGTAGACACTGCCAGGGCAGCGGATGCTCCAGATCATGCAAGCCAGACTATCGATAAACCCGTAAAAAACCACCTTGATCCAATGCCTGATGTATTAGCTTTCGCTGTCAATGCGAGCGCCAAACTCAAACTTGACAAGGAACAGTTAGCCTCACTGAAAACAAAAGCCGAAGAACATAAGCAGCAACTAAATGAGTACTATACGCAGACCAGCAAACTGGAACAGCAGTTGCATGATGCAGTTATCCAGGATAAGCCTTTATCCAGTATCGACCAGCTCGCAGATTCTATGCTTCAGGAACGTCAAAACATTATTAATATTGAGGCAGCGGGTATTGAAGCTCTACAATCAGTAGTGGACAGCAAGCAGTTTCAGCAGGTGCTTGAGCTTTACCAGACAAAAACACCTGAAAAGCCTATTCAACTGCCTATCGCTAAACACGTTGACCCGATGCCCAAACTGATAAAAGTCATTCAGGAAAACGCTGATCAACTGAAGCTGACCGGGAAACAGTCAGCGGCATTAAAACAATGGCAGGAGGAACGCGAACCTGTACTCACTCAACAATATACCGCTATCGTTAATCTGGAAAAAGCCATTTATAAGGCTACCCTGAGCAAAGAAAGCAATGAGAAACTTGCTGAGCTAAACGATGCTATTATGCGCGAGCGCATGAAAGTAATACGCGGCAGGGCATTTGGACGGGAAAAGATAAAACAAATCCTGAACGCAGAGCAGTACCAGCAATTAATTGAGATCTACCGTAAACCAGCACACTGAAAGATAATATTTCTCGGCTGACTGAAGAAGCCAGCCCAAGGCTGTCCAGCTTATGATAATCCTGTGATTTTCGCTACGCTTCTAGTTCTCGGACAGCCTCCTGCCCCCCCTAATTGGTAACTCTTGCTAACGGGAGGAAATTAACCATGCAACTTGTCTGGATTCATCAGGTTATCTTCCATGTGCCGAATCTCGTCAATTCCACTGATAATGTATTTGGGATCTGGTAGTAACTTTTCATCCGCTACTTTGCCTGCATAATCCATCTGCGACAAAATAAATTTTATACAGTTAAGACGCGCTTTTTTCTTGTTATCCGAGCGCACAATAGTCCACGGCGCAATTGTGCGGTTTGTTTCATTTAGCATCTGAAACTTTGCAATACTGTATCGATGCCAATATTCCTGCGCCAGTTTATCGACAGGGGATAATTTATATTGTTTAAGAGGGTCGGTCTCACGCGCCTTAAATCGTTTTTTCTGCATCTTTTTCGATACCGAAAAATAAAACTTGAATAAATGAATACCATCTTTTACCAGCATCTCTTCGAACATGGGTACAGACTTTAGAAAACGCTTGTGCTGCTCATCGGTACAAAATCCCATTACAGGTTCAACCATGGCACGGTTATACCAGCTACGATCAAACAGTACGATTTCGCCTGCTGATGGCAGGTGTTGAATATAACGCTGAAAATACCACTGGGTGCTTTCCTGATCATTGGGTTTCTCCAGCGCAACCACGCGCACACCACGAGCATTCATATTGGCAATAATTCGCTTGATAGTACCGCCCTTGCCTGCTGCATCGCGCCCTTCAAACAGCATGACCACCCGCATACCTTTTTCTTTTACAGTCAACTGCAACTTCATTAGCTCAAGCTGTAATCGCTTCAGTTCTGCCTCATAATCGAGATGGGACTGTTTTATCAGCACCGGCACACGATCATCCCCCTTTTTCCCCAGATTACGATCGGCAATGCCTTCTGTTA
Organism: Thiotrichaceae bacterium; assembly: GCA_027030285.1. Taxonomy (GTDB): domain Bacteria; phylum Pseudomonadota; class Gammaproteobacteria; order Thiotrichales; family Thiotrichaceae; genus HyVt-477. The sequence continues at coordinate 4,883 of JALVFC010000292.1, forward strand.
GTTTAATTTTAACCTTGGGCGCTTTTTTACTCTTAGCCTGTTTAGCTGCTTTCCCTGAAACTTTACTATCACTTTTTACGACATGTAATTCTTCACTACTCATTTTCTCACCTAATGGGTAAATTTACCTTTCTTAACACGTTCAGCCTCCATCAACTCTACTTCTCTTGCCCCTGAAATCACGATCTTGGGATCAGGTACAAAATCAAGCTCAGGATTTAAACGCTCATAAGGTACTGAGTTAAGAATGACCTTCATCGCATTCAAGCGTGCCTGATGTTTATCATTAGAACGAATGACAGTCCATGGGGATGTATTGGTATGGGTGCGGCGCAGCATCTGATATTTCTGGTTGGTAAAATCATCCCAGCGCTCCTGTGCCTGCAAGTCCACCTCACTCAACTTCCACTGCCTTAATGGATCATCCTTGCGACGCTTAAACCGCCTGGACTGCTCATCCTTGGTTACACTAAAATAGAGTTTGAGGAAAATAGTTCCCTGTCTAACCAGATCTTTTTCAAACCCGGTTACACCTTTCATAAAGTTCTTATACTCTTCCTCAGTGCAAAAGCCGAAGACAGGTTCTACCATTGCCCGGTTGTACCAACTGCGATCAAACAGCACCACCTCCCCACCACGTGGGAATTCTGCGACATATTTCTGGAAAAACCATTGTGTTTTTTGGTGCTCCGTAGGCTTGCCCATGGCTACGATACGATAATGTTTTTCATTCATATACCGGGTGACACGCCGGATAGTACCACCTTTACCGGAGGCATCCCTGCCCTCAAACAGAATAATCATACGTGTGCGGGTTTCTTCCAGATATTTTTGCATCTGGATGAGCTCAGCCTGGAACGGCTTGAGGCTTTTTTCCTGCTTGTGTTTTTTCAGGACTTTCCCGCAACGTTGTTTTAATTCAAGAAGTTCTTGTCGGAGTTTTTTTGCTTTAGCCTTTTTCTTTTTTTTCTTCTTTTTCTTTTTTTTAGATTTAACAGTCGCATCAGGCAAGGGGTTATCTGTAGCTGATGCTTCAGTGGTATTTTCTCGCTCTTCACTCATAACACTTACTCCCATCCATAAATTCTCTCTGCAATTTAGAGTGTAGCGACAAATTCTCTATCTTGCTTTGATCCAGGATAAGAATAGTTTGCAAATTCTGTGGTTTTTCCTGTTAAGACAAAAGAGGTCCAGGAGACTGTCGAACTTGACCGTTTGAAGCAAGAATCGTGGGAGCAAATCAAATCAGATGGGGCAAATAGCTGGGCTGTTCAACGAACATGATAATCTCAGTTGATCGATATCCACGGATTTGCAGCCAAACAGCGTTAAGTCCATCAGCTTCATAGATCAACTGTTAATCGCAAACGGATCAAGGATTACCAGTTCTTCAGTGACAGGACGACGCATCAGGTTGTCACCATGCAGATCCCATAAAATATACTCTTTATATTTTTGATAATAAGCGAATAGTAGCTCGATCTCCCTGGTTAGACCAGCACCATAATGCTCTTCTACTTTTTTTAGTGCCCTTACTCTTTCGGCCTCATCTTTCCAGTCCAGATCTTTGGTATATTCATTGAAGACTTGCGCGTCTTCCTCATCAAGATGTTGCAGTTTTTCCATCAGGTACAGATAACGGTAGTCTGTTTCCTTTTTCTGAAACAGCTCGCCTTCAGGTGGCAAGGTAATAATCTGGTCATCCTCATCCAGCACACCTATTCGCATCACATCGGGAAAGCTGGACAAACCAAACTGATGAATCGCATTACAGAAATATTCCAGCCCTAATGCTCTTTTTTCCAGAATAACGTGTCCTTCATCAAAATCGTAGACATTGGTAGCAAACGTATTCATGCATTTGTCGCAGAAAATCTGTTCGTATTCTCCTGCCACAAAGCTGTTTAGAATTTCCGTTTTACTATAATTTTCCATACTCAATTTTGTTCTTTTTTAACAAAGGGTTGTCATGCCTGCAAATAGCCGGAAAGAAATCATCAATCCACAAATTAACACTACGACCGAATTGTTTCATGTATTTTATTTTGGAAATGCCATCAGTCAGATGTATATCAATATCAGTGACATTGGTACGCTCCAGTTTCTCATGCATTTCATCGATATTATCCTGCTCTGGGCCACGCAAACTACAGATGACAGGGACAAAGCCCCTTTCTCTATAGACCTCCATTAAATGACTAAAGAATTCAACATTGGCGCCTACCGTATTGTCCCAGTCAAAGGAAATAATTCGGGAATCCCTGTCATCTAGTAACAGATAGACATCAATCGCAAATTCATCATAATAATCAATTAACTTAAACTCTTTTTTGCCTTCCACAGCCTCACGGAATATTTCAAAGGCGGGGGATTGGATGTCATTGTTGTAATAAAAAATAAAGTCACACATTGATAAACAGAAAACAGAACATTAAAAAATTATAATAAAAGCCCATATAATCGCCGCGTTCAATATCGCCAGACTAACCGCAGCAGACCCCATATCTTTTGCGCGCCCGGAAAGCTCATGGATTTCACCACCAAAGCGATCAACAACTGCCTCAATCGCTGAGTTTAATATTTCCACAATCAGTATTAACAAGACGCTAGAAATAAGCAAGGCTTTTTCCAGACCACCACCTCCAAGATAAAGTGCCAGCGGGATCGCCACAATGAGCAATAGAACCTCCTGTCGAAAGGCTTCCTCATGGCGGTAGGCAGCTTTTATTCCCAGCCAGGAAAAACGTGCAGCATTCAGCAGGCGCTGCAAGCCCTTATGTTCATTGTCTGCCACTACTTGCTCTCCTTTACTATAGACAATACTGATGATGCGCTCACGAGTTACTTAAATAATCCCTTGCCAGGTAGAGTGCTGCAATACTTCTTGCTTCGGTAAAGTCATCTCGAACCAGCAACACATCCAGCTGTGTCAAACTCCAGGGAATCACTTCCAGTTCTTCCGGCTCATCACCCGGTTCCCACCTGGGGGTTAATTGCTGTGCTAATACGATATGTGTCTGATGCTGCATATATTGTGGAGCGAGGCTCATCACTTTAAGTATGTTCAATTGTGCCGCCTGATACCCCACCTCCTCCATGATTTCACGATTAGCCGCGTGGAGGATTTCTTCACCTGATTCAACCTTGCCTTTTGGTAGCCCCAGCTCATAGCGCCCCGTGCCACCACAATACTCCCTGACCAATAGCACCGTATCATCATCCATCATCGGCACAATCAATACTGCCCCATCACCCCGACGCAGCAAACGCTCATACTGACGTTTTGCACCATTCGCAAACTCCAGATCCAGTTGCTCAACAGTAAACAAACGACTACTGGCAACGATATGTTTTTGGTGTATGGTTGGCTTTTTATTTTCTGACATGCGTAATATGACCGAAACAACAAACGACAAGCAGTGTAACACCATAAATGCAGCAAAACCCATTCATCTGGACTGGCAGAATATCCATACCGTGTTTCTGGATATGGATGGCACCTTACTTGACCTGCATTTTGACAATTACTTCTGGCTCGAATACATGCCCGTGCAATATGCTCATAAACACCATATTTCCATAGAACAGGCCAAGAAACGCTTAACAGAACTTTACCACGAAATGGAAGGCACACTGGACTGGTACTGCCTGGATCACTGGCAACAAAAGCTGGACATGGACATCGTTGCATTAAAACACCAGGTAGCAGACAAAATAGCAATCAGGGCTAATGTCCAGCGCTTTCTTGATGCCGTTAACAGTAAAAACAACCGGGTTATCTTACTGACCAATGCACACCGTAAAACAGTCGAACTCAAATTCTCCTACACCCGTATCGAAAACAGTTTTGATCGTATCATCACCTCACATGACCTGGGGCTTGCCAAGGAGCAAGCAGGTTTTTGGGACAGATTGCAAACCGTTGAACCCTATGAACCAGAACATACGCTGTTTATTGATGACAATATGGAAGTACTGGCAGAAGCAGAGCGGCACGGAATTGCACATTTACTAACAATTCAGCAACCTGATTCACAGCAACCACCCAACAACACCCGACATTACACTGCTATCGAGTGCTTCTCCCAGCTGTTGATATAGGGGCTCTACAAACCCGCTGGCACAAACTCATTTATATGTTTTTTCAAAATCTCACGATGTCGCTGATAGTCCACATCGAACTGTGAAACCAGCATCCAGAAACGATTGGAATGATTCATTTCCCGTGTATGACACAGCTCGTGAATCAACACATAGCGCACCACTGGCTCCGGAAAAAACAACAACTTGTAATTCAGATTTATATTTTTGCTTGATGAACAACTGCCCCAGCGCGTTTTTTGCCCCCTGATCGTCACACGTCCATAAGGCAGGTCGTATTGTACAGACAAACTATCCAGCATATCAGGAAGTACCTGCCTTGCCATATCCTTTAACCACTGAGCCAGCACATAATAAACACTTTCCTTATGATCCACTTTTCCTGAAACTGTTACACGCCTGTCTGCCGCATGCACATGAAGCTGCACAGAATCTGTATCGGCTTTTTGATAATCCACATGCCACTGCTCACCTGTCAGAGTCAGCATTAATGTCTCAGGCAGTACAGCTTCCGTAACTGGGCTGTGTGACAGCTTGTGCAGTGTTTTTTCAATCCACTGTTTTTTCTCCTGCACAAAAGTATGCGCATGTTTATTTTCGACATGCAGGGGAACTACCAGCGTTATTTGATCAGGCGGAGCCACCTTGATACGTACATATTTGGCGCGCGCAGAAGACACTAGCGAATATACACAGCGTTCCCCTGATGATAAAAGCAACTCATATTTCATCCATGAATCCTTTTACTGGCGTTACTGCAATGCCAGCTGCGCCAGCTCATAGCCCTGTGCTGCTGCTTTTTGTAGC
>JALVFC010000293.1 GCA_027030285.1 Thiotrichaceae bacterium
ATGACCTGGTGCTATTGCGTCTTCGGGAAGTTACAGCGCCCGTTTTTCTGCTGGTAAACAAGATAGACAAAATTCCCAAAAAAGAAGTATTGTTGAGTTATTTGCAGGAGGTATCAGCAAAAAGGAATTTTGAACAGATATTCCCCGTTTCTGCGACAAAAAAAATTAATACGGATGGGTTCTTGCATACTCTGATTGGCTACTTGCCAGAAAGTGAATTTATCTATCCGGAAGATTATATTACTGACCAGCCAGTCAAAGCTATTTGCAGTGAACTGATAAGGGAACAGCTAGTACGCTATCTGCATCAGGAAATTCCCTATACAACCGCTGTTGACATAGAGAAGTTTGAGGAAACAGCAAAACTCACTACGATACATGCCACCATATGGGTAGGAAAAAAAGGTCAGAAAGGCATTGTAATTGGTAAAAAAGGGGCAACGCTCAAACGTATAGGTAGTTCAGCACGCATCGCCCTGGAGGAGTTTCTTGATACCAAAGTAATGCTGAAACTATGGGTAAAGGTCGAAGAAAACTGGCAGAATAACCCAAAACACCTGAGCGACCTGGGGATTGTATCCCATTAGCTATTCGTAGATAAATAAGGGTATCAGGGCATTCACATCACATTCTGGGCTTGCCATGATTTGAAAACCACAGAGGACAAATGGATACCGGATTTATTCTAAACCGCAGACCGTATCGGGATAACAGCTATCTGGTCGATATTTTTTGCAAAGATTCAGGACGCATTACCTGTGTGGCTCGCATTGCCAAAAAACGTGGCAAAATCATGAAAGGAACCCTGGAACCCTTCCGCCAGCTTAGGCTGAACTGGATTGGCAGGGGCGAAGTACAGACACTGACACTGGCAGAAGAACAGGCACGTTTCCGCCTGCCCACACCGGTGTTGTGCAAGGCACTCTATCTAAATGAGTTATTACTCAAACTGGTTCCCAAATATGCACCTGCCGAAGAAACCTTTGAGAGCTATGTGCAATGTTTGCATATCCTCGCAGGGGAAACTCCCTCACTTATGGACTGTGAGATCCGGTTGCTGGATTCGTTGGGCTATTGTTTGCGTTCATATCAGGGCAAGATTAATGTCCAGCATCAATATAGCTATTCACCTGAAGATGGAGTTCTTGAAAATCATCAGGGTTCTTTCGGTTCTGCCTCTGCTTTAACTTCCCACTCAGGTGTGCCTATTTCTGCCAATCTGTTAATAAAACTGGTTCAATCAGGTACACTTGACTCGTTGGAACAACTGGAGTTGAGAAGCTTTCTGGATAGATTGATCGATCAGCTACTACAGGGAAAACAGCTAAAATCAAGGAAGCTCGCTTTTGGACACTAATATGGCAACCTCATCCTCACCATTATTGCTGGGTTTTAATATTGACCACATTATTAATATTCGCCAGGCTCGCTTTACGCCCTATCCTGATGTGCTGGAGACCATCCAGGCAGTAGAAGCGGCTGGTGCAGATGCCATAACGCTACATTTACGCGAGGATCGACGACATATTCAGGATGCTGATGTTTATCTGGTAAGGGAGCATTGTAAAACCCGCATGAATCTGGAGATGGCTGCGACCGAAGAGATGACACGCATTGCCAGTGAGATCTTGCCTGATGATGTATGTGTTGTGCCGGAAAAACGTGAAGAACTGACTACTGAAGGTGGTCTGGATGTGATAGGACAATTTGACCGCATCCAAAAAACCACACTAGTACTGAATAATAAAAATATTCGCGTATCGCTATTTATCGAGCCTAATATCGAGCATATCCGTCGCGTGCCGGATATTGGCGCACCAGTCATTGAATTGCATACAGGAAGCTATGCTAATCTGGAAGGTGCAGCTCAGCAACGTGAACTGGAGCGAATTGAGCAAGCCGCAGCATTTGCTGATGACCTTGGTATTCAAGTCAATGCAGGACATGGCCTGGACAACAAGAATACATACGCCATTGCTGCAATTCCGCAGATGAAAGAGCTGAACATTGGTCACTATCTGGTGGCGCGAGCTGTTTTTGTCGGCATTGAACAGGCGGTTCAGGAAATGAAACAGGTCATGGCTGAGGCGCGTGAGTGAGAATTATTGGTATTGGTACGGATATTGTTCAGTTGTGTAGAATAAAGGGTGCTGTCGAGCGACATGGCAAGGGTTTTGCTGAGCGTATCCTGCATCCTGCTGAACTGACACTCTATGAGGCACATACACAGCCTGTGAGTTATCTGGCAAAGCGCTTTGCCGCCAAGGAAGCAGTATCCAAAGCACTGGGAACAGGTATTGGAGAACAAGTCCGGCTTACAGAAATTCAAACCAGTAATGACATCCAGGGTAAACCCATACTGAAATTCCACGGCAGAACAGAGGCTTTTGTACGTCAACTCGGAGTTCAAGAAAGCTTTATCAGCTTGTCTGATGAGCGTGATTATGCGATTGCTTACGTTATTTTAACAGCCCACCAATAGCCGCAATACAGGAAAAATCAGCAATGCCCCAACCTGAACCAACATACCCTACTATTGAATCAACCATTGGCAACACTCCACTGGTACAACTACAGCGTTTGCCTGGCAATAC
>JALVFC010000294.1 GCA_027030285.1 Thiotrichaceae bacterium
CAATCACCACATCAAAATCCATTTCTCCTTTCTTTACGATCTCAGCCAGATCTTCAAATCCAACAATATCCGCACCTGCTTCTTTGGCAATATCAGCATTCTCGCCTTGTGCAAACACAGCAACACGGACAGTTTTACCTGTTCCTTTAGGCAACACAGTAGAACCACGCACAACCTGATCAGATTTTCTTGGATCCACACCAAGATTAATACTCACATCTACACTTTCTAAAAAGTTGGCTTTTGGTAGCTCCTTAATCAGCTCAAACGCCTCAATGGCTCCATATTGCTTATCAGGATCAACTTTTTCCTTAATCAGTTTCTGTTTTTTCGTTAGCTTAGCCATTTACACGCCCTCCACTTCAATACCCATACTGCGCGCACTGCCTGCAATAGTTCTGACAGCCGCATCCATATCAGCAGACGTCAAATCAGGCTCTTTGGTCTTGGCTATTTCTTCCAGTTGCTCACGTGTCACCTTACCGACTTTTTTTAAATTCGGCTCACCACTACCTTTTGCAATACCCGCTGCTTTTTTTAGCAGAATCGAAGCAGGTGGTGTCTTGGTAACAAAGGTAAAACTCTTGTCGTTATATACTGTAATAACAACTGGAATTGGCATCCCCTGCTCCATGTTTTGTGTCTTGGCATTAAATGCCTTACAAAACTCCATAATATTCACACCATGCTGACCCAGAGCAGGACCAACAGGAGGGCTGGGGTTTGCACCATTTGCAGGAACCTGCAACTTGATATAAGAATCGACTTTTTTGGCCATTATTTATTTCCTCGACAGGTGCAATCGGCTCTCGCCTCCCTGTGACTAGTTAACATCCAAGCAATCCGTCATTACTCACACAGACTACTTACATAAAATCAAAAGGTCAGGCTTTTTCCACCTGGAAAAAGTCCAGCTCAACAGGTGTAGAGCGTCCAAAAATTTGCACTGCAACTGACAGCTTGTTTTTTTCATAGTTGACTGCTTCGACAATCGCATTAAAGTCGTTAAAGGGGCCATCTATGACACGAACCACTTCACCCACTTCAAACATAACTTTCGGCTTCGGAGCATCCTCACCTGCAACACTACGCAGAATATTATCTGCCTCTGCATCACTTATCGGGGCCGGCTTATCACTGGTACCACCAATAAATCCAAGCACCCGGTCTGTATCCTTGACCAGGTGCCATGAATCATCGTTCATCTCCATCTCGACCAGCACATAACCAGGGAAAAACTTGCGTTCACTCTGACGCTTTTTACCACCGCGCATCTCGACAACTTCTTCAGTTGGCACTAAAATACTGCCGAACTGATCCTGCATTCCAAATCGCTCAATACGCTCCTGAAGCGAAGCCTGAACGCGCTTTTCAAAACCAGAGAAGGCCTGAATGACATACCAACGCTTTGCCACTTTAACCTCCAGCACCCAAGAAGAGCTTAATCGCCCAACCTAAAACAGAATCAACCATTAACATAAAAACAGCAAGCAAAGCGACCATAAAAATTACAATCAAGGTTGTCTGCACCGTTTCCGCTCTGGTCGGCCAGACCACTTTTCGAACTTCAGTTTTTGCATCACCCATAAAGGCAATCAGATTCTTCCCCGAGTGCGTGGTTAACGCAATTACTGCTGCAACACCAACCACTGCAAGCAAACCTAAAACCCTATAGAGCAAAGATTCTTCAGACAAGTAATAAAACCCACCTATTGCTGCCACAACAAGCGCGATAGCGATTACCAGCTTAAAAATATCAAATGAGGATGTATGTGAATCTGTACTGCTAGCTGCTGCCATTATTTTTATCTGCATCACAAGAGACATTGGCAGGCCAGGAGGGAGTCGAACCCCCGACCTACGGTTTTGGAAACCGTTGCTCTACCAATTGAGCTACTGGCCTAACGTCTACTATAAACAACAAAAGAACGAGCAGGCTACCACCTACCCGTTCTCGAAAGGAGCGCGATTATAACAAAATAAAGCTATAATTCAATACCCATATGGTAATAATAATTACTCGATAACTTTAGCAACCACGCCAGCGCCTACGGTACGACCACCTTCACGGATTGCAAAGCGTAGTCCTTCTTCCATAGCTACCGGAGCTATCAGGGTGACGGTTATTTTTACATTGTCACCCGGCATGACCATTTCGGTGCCTTCTGGCAGCTCTACTGCGCCTGTTACGTCTGTAGTCCTGAAGTAGAACTGGGGACGGTAGTTGCTGAAGAATGGCGTGTGCCTGCCGCCTTCGTTTTTAGACAGCACATAGACTTCGGCTTCGAAGGTGGTATGTGGAGTGATGGAGCCTGGCTTGCAAAGCACCTGACCACGTTCTACTTCGTCGCGTTTGGTACCACGCAGCAGTACGCCGACGTTGTCGCCTGCCTGCCCTTCGTCGAGCAGTTTGCGGAACATTTCTACGCCGGTGCAGGTGGTGGTCTGGGTTTCTTTGATGCCGACGATTTCGATGTCGTCGCCTACATGAATAATGCCGCGTTCGATCCTGCCGGTTACTACGGTGCCGCGTCCCGAGATGGAGAATACGTCTTCTACGGGCATCAGGAAGTCGCCGTCGGTGGCGCGC
>JALVFC010000295.1 GCA_027030285.1 Thiotrichaceae bacterium
GGCCTTGCTGCCGATTATTGTGTTACTACTGGTGGCGGTATTGATTCCCGGCATTGGCAAGCAGGTAAATGGTAGTCGCCGCTGGATCAATCTTGGCTTCGCCAGTATTCAGGTTTCCGAGTTGGCAAAACTGATTATTTTTATGTATCTGGCAGGTTATATGGTACGTCACGGCGATAAGCTGAAAACTTCTGCTTCCTACAAGCCGCTGTTAATGCCGTTGTTGGTACTGGGAGTATTTGGTGCGCTGTTGTTGCTGGAGCCGGATTTTGGAACAGTGGTTGTGGTGTTTGCTACCGGACTCGCCATGCTATTTTTGGGAGGGGTCAAGCTTTCCCGTCTGGCGCTGCTACTGTCCGGTACGGTTGTCATGATGATTCCGTTATTGCTCATGGGCTATCGGGGCAGGCGTCTGGTGTCTTTTCTGGATCCCTGGAAAGACTCCACGGGTACAGGCTATCAGGTGACCAATGCGTTAATGGCAATCGGTGATGGTGGCTGGTTTGGCTCTGGTCTGGGGGGCAGCGTACAAAAGCAGTTTTATCTGCCAGAGGCACATAATGATTTTATTTTTGCGGTATTGGCTGATGAGTTTGGCTTTGTCGGTATTGTGATTACGCTGTTGCTGTATGCCTGGCTGGTAAAGCGTGCCTTTATGATTGGTTTTCAGGCGGATACCAAAAAGCAGTTCTTTGGTGCTTATGTTGCTTATGCCATTGGCTTCTGGATGGGGTTCCAGGCGTTGTTTCATATTGGTGTCAATCTGGCGATATTGCCACCAAAAGGCCTGACCTTGCCTTTTATGAGTTATGGCGGTAGCAGTCTGCTGGTGACATTGGTTGCCATGGCAATTCTCATGCGGGTACATAGTGAAACGGTTACTGGTGGCGTACAGAAGAAAACGACTAAACGGCGCTCTAAAGCCACACTTGGCAAGGTAGGTAAAGCTCATGTCTAGTATTGATAAAGCACCCATTTTGATTACTGCCGGTGGCACGGGTGGTCATGTCTACCCTGGTCTGGCTGTTGCTCGTGCCTTGCAGGAGCAAGATATCCCTGTCATCTGGATGGGCACGCGCAAGGGACTGGAAGCCAGAGTGATTCCCGAGGCAGGTATCGAAATGGCCTGGCTGGAGGTTTCCGGGATTCGTGGCAAGGGTGCTGGAGCATTGCTGATGGCACCGTTTCGCCTGGTTAAGGCTTTGCTGCAATCAATCAGGATTATGCGGCAATACAAACCTGCTGCGGTACTGGGTATGGGAGGATTTGTTGCAGGTCCTGGAGGACTGGTTGCCAGCTTGATGGGGATTCCTGTGATTATCCATGAGCAGAATGCGGTGGCTGGCACAACCAATAAATTGTTAAGTCGCTTTGTGCTGGAGAAACTGGAAGGCTTTCCCGGAACCTTTCCTGAAAAACAGGATGCGATAGCCGTGGGTAATCCGGTGCGTCCTGAAATTGCTGCCTTGCCTGCGCCGCAGGAACGTCTGGCAAGCCATGAAGGTGCTTTCCGCCTGCTGGTTATTGGTGGCAGTCTTGGGGCAAAGGCATTAAATGAAATTGTGCCGCTGGCGCTGTGTGCATTACCTAAGGATATGCAGGTTGAAGTGGTGCACCAGGCGGGAGAGGCAACCATTGATCTTTGTCAAAGGACTTACAAGGCGGCGGGTGTGCAAGCACATATTGTCCCGTTTATTGAGGATATGGCGGGGGCGTATGAATGGGCTGACCTGATTATCTGTCGGGCAGGTGCGCTCACCATAGCAGAGGTATCTGCTGCTGGACTTGCATCCATTCTGGTTCCCTATCCCTATGCCATTGATGATCACCAGACTGAGAATGCAAAGTATCTGGCGGAGCAGGGCGCAGCCATTTTGGCAAACCAGGATGAGCTGACTCAGGACTCTTTGTCACAGGTATTGGAGGCATTGATTAAAAACAGGGAGCAACTTGTGGCAATGAGTGAAAAAGCTCGTGCCCTGGCAATGACTGATGCGACAGAAAAAGTGGCAATTATTTGCGCTGACATTGCGGGTTATCCCTATCAGGTGAGTGATAAAGGTTTGCATACTCCAGACTTTGCTGAGGCAGCAGATGCGCAGAATGATGCGAGTGTGACAGAAAATAAGGTTGCTGAACCAGTAAGTGAGCAGAGAGGTGATGCATGAAGCACGGTTATGATCTGGCACGGCGGCGTATCAGGCAGGTGCATTTTGTTGGCATCGGTGGTGCTGGCATGGGCGGTATTGCGGAGGTGGTTGCCAACCTGGGTTACAAGGTGAGTGGTTCTGATATCGCAGAAGGCGCGATGACAGAGCGTCTTAGATCACTGGGAGTGGATGTGCATATTGGACATCAGGCAAGCAATATTTCGGGTGCCAATGTGGTTGTTATTTCTTCTGCGGTAAAGCCTGACAATGTTGAAGTGGTGGCAGCGCATGAAAACAATATTCCGGTTATTCCGCGTGCGGAAATGCTCGCCGAACTGATGCGCTTCAGGCATGGCATCGCTATTGCGGGTACGCATGGCAAAACCACAACGACTTCTCTGGTTACCAGTATTCTGGAAAAAACCGGGCTGGATCCTACTTATGTAATTGGCGGAAAGCTAACCAGTTCATCCAGTAATTCACGGCTTGGGACAGGTGAGTATATCGTTGCCGAGGCGGATGAAAGTGATGCATCTTTCTTGTTGCTGCAACCGCTGATTTCAGTCGTGACGAATATCGATGCAGATCACCTGAGTACCTACGATGGTGACTTTAACAAGCTGAAAGATACTTTCGTGGAGTTTTTGCACCACTTGCCTTTTTATGGTCTTGCGGTGCTTTGTGTGGATGATGAGCATGTGCGCGATATTATGCCGCGTATTACGCGCACGGTGATTACCTATGGCATTCAGCATGACGCTGATATTCGTGCTGAAAATGTACGTTTTGAAGGCGCTAAAAGCTATTTTACGCTGAAGTGTTGCAAGGATGGTCGCTCGCTGGATATCTGTCTGAATATGCCAGGTGAACATAATGTGTTGAATGCTCTGGCTGCGATAGCGATTGCGGTAGAACTGGGCGTGCCAGACACGGTAATTCAAAGTGCCTTGAATGAGTTTCAGGGCGTGGGTCGTCGCTTTACCCAATATGGCGATATCGAAACAGAGAACGGCACCATCACGCTGGTGGATGATTATGGTCATCATCCAACCGAGATGGAAGCAACCATTCATGCCTTGCATGGTGCCTGGCCAGAGCGTCGCAAGGTGGTGTTGTTCCAGCCGCATCGTTATACCCGTACACGCGATTTGTTTGAAGACCTGGCGCATGTTTTGTCTACGCCGGATGTGCTGCTTTTGATGGATGTTTATGCAGCCAGTGAAGAGCCAATTCCGGGTGCAGATGGTCGTGCGCTGGCTGGTGCGATCCGTATGCGTGGCAAGGTGAACCCCATTTTTGTCGCAGATGAGGCTGAGGTGGTATCAACCTTGAAACGCATTCTTCAGGATGGAGATGTGTTGCTGACACTGGGAGCTGGAAGCATTGGCAGGATAGCAGCCGAGTTACCCGGAAAGTTGGGGGTAAGCAATGACTAGTTCGATTCAGGATTTTGGCAAGGTGGCTGTTCTCATGGGAGGCTGGGCAGCTGAGCGGGAAGTTTCCCTGAAAAGTGGTCAGGCAGTGCTGGATGCTTTGCTCAGTGCTGGTGTTGATGCACATAAAGTCGATATGGATCGCAATATTGCCACGGTCTTGCAACAAGGTCAGTTTGATCGCGTTTTTAATATTGTGCACGGACGCGGTGGCGAGGATGGTGAATTGCAGGGGTTGCTGGAAGTATTGCAAATACCTTATACCGGCTGCGGCATTATGGCTTCTGCCATCAGTATGGACAAGTTAATGACCAAACGCCTGTGGCTGGGTATGAATATGCCGACACCTGCACACCGCATACTGGAAGCGGATACCGACTGGGACGAGGTGGTTGATGCCCTCGGGTTGCCATTAATTGTAAAGCCTGCCCTGGAAGGTTCCAGTATTGGAATGAGCAAGGTGGACGCGCGGGATGCACTGCCAGCTGCTTTTGAAATGGCAGCACAGTTCGGCGAGGTATTTGCTGAACAATGGGTGACAGGGGATGAATTTACCGTGGCAATCTTGGGTGATGAGGTTTTGCCGTCTATTCGTTTGCAGGCAAATAATGATTTTTATGATTTTGAGGCGAAATATCAGTCGGATGAAACACAGTATTTTTGCCCCAGTGGTTTGAGTGAGGATAGTGAACTGGAAATTCAGGCACTGGCAAGCCGCGCTTTTAAGGCGGTAGGTGGTCATGGCTGGGGGCGTGTGGATGTGATGCGTAATGCATCGGGTGAATTTATGCTGATTGAAGTCAATACCGTACCAGGCATGACGGATCATTCCCTGGTGCCAATGGCAGCCAGACAGCATGGTTTGAGCTTTGAGCAGCTGGTTGTGAGTATTCTGGAAACCGCGACGATGGGTCGCAAGGTATAGTGAATGGCACGCAAAAAGCAAAATACGCGAGTTAAATCCAGGAAGCCCTTCAGTGTTAATGTGAACTGGAAGCTGACTGCATGGGCAATGATTCCGGTGCTTTTATTAGCAGGTTTTTTGTATGCCAGACACTGGATTAACGATAGCTCGCATTTAAGAATTACGAATGTCGAAGTGATTGGTGACATACAGCATACCGACCGACAAACCATTCAGGGCATTATTGAGCCCTTTATCAAAACTAATTTACATCTGCTGGATGCTTCTGCTCTGGAAGATGAGCTGGAGTTTGAGCCCTGGATCAGGTCGGTAGCCATCATTAAGCGTTGGCCAAGTGATCTGGTAGTTGAAATCACAGAGCAAAGTCCGGTGGCATTCTGGGGGGATGATCGGCTGGTGAATCATCTTGGGGAGATTTTTGATGCCAGTTTGCCTTCGCAAAAAGGTGTAATGCCTTTGCTTTACAATCCCGAGGACAAGGGGTTGGAGATGATCAGGCAGTACAAAATGATTCAGCAGTGGTTCAAGACTGCCCCCATTGGTGTGAATGAATTCATTATTAATGCACGGGGTTCGTGGCGGATTCGCTTAACGAATGGCTGGCAGGTAGAAATTGGCAAAATGGAGCAGGAAAGGCGCATAAAGCGATTTCTGGTTGCCTACAAAAAAGAATTAGCCAGCAAGGCAGACAAGGTAAAAAAAGTCGATTTGCGCTATACGAATGGACTGGCAGTAAGCTGGAAATGATAACCGCTTAGCTTCTGCTGGGGTAGGCGATTATGCAGCGTTTTAACAACGAAGATTAGGTGGCGGGCAACCGCCTGGAGTGAAACATGGCAAGCAAACATAGTGAAAACATGATCGTTGCTTTGGATATTGGTACATCAAAGGTGGTCGCCCTGGTGGGTGAAATCAATGAAGAAGGCAGGCTGCATGTGATCGGTATTGGCAAGCACCCCTCACGCGGTATGAAAAAAGGGGTGGTTGTGAATATTGATGCGACGATTGAGTCGATTCAGCGTGCGATAGAAGAAGCCGAGTTAATGGCTGGTGTAAATATCCAGACTGTATTTGCAGGCATTGCTGGCAGTCATGTGCGCAGCATGAATTCTCATGGTGTGGTGGCGATTAAGGATAATGAAGTAACCGAGGCGGATATTGAAAGGGTAATGGATTCGGCGCGTGCTATAGCGATTCCAGCTGACCAGTTGATTCTGCATGTGCTACCACAGGAGTTCATCATTGACGATCAGGATGGTATTCGCGAGCCGATTGGTATGTCCGGTGTGCGCATGGAAGCCAATGTACACATGGTGACTGGCTCGCGCAGTGCGGCACAGAATATTGTCAAGTGTGTGGAGCGCTGCAATCTGGTGGTTGAAGACATTATTCTCGAACAGGTGGCATCCGGGCATGCAGTCTTACAGGATGATGAAAGAGAGCTGGGTGTGTGCATGGTCGATATTGGCGGGGGAACCAGTGATATTGCGGTGTACTTGAATGGTGCGATTCAGCATACCGCAGTGATTCCTGTAGCAGGAGATCAGGTAACCAATGATATTGCTGTGGCTGTGCGTACCCCGACTGTGAGTGCAGAAAAGATCAAAATTGAGCATGGTGTGGCACTGCGGCAGCTGGCGAGTGATGATGAAATCGAGGTGCCGGGTGTGGGTGAGCGTGAGCCGCGTCGCCTGTCGGTGCAGACACTTGCATCGGTGATTGAGCCACGTTTTGAAGAGCTGTTTTTAATGATACTGGATGAATTACGGCGCAGCGGTTATGACAGCCGAATCGGCGCAGGCATTGTACTCACCGGCGGTTCATCCAGTATGCAAGGTATGGTTGAACTGGCGGAGGAAGTATTCCATATGCCGGTTCGCATAGGTGCCCCTCGTGAAATTGGCGGGCTTAAAGGGGAAGTAGAAAACCCAATGCATTCTACAGGTGTGGGTCTGCTGCTGTATGGAGCAGCACAACAGGCCTATGGAGATACTCATTCATTTTCCAATGTGTCGTCTGACACAGTATGGGAACGGATGAAAAACTGGTTTAACGGGAATCTTTAGTTATGGTGACCGAGCGGCAATTGACACTCCCCATGGGGCTTGAAGAAGTACCCTCTGGGTGTGGTGAGCAAGAAACTTTAATCAATGAGGCGGGTTGTGAAACCCGGGTATGTAATACAACGAAGCAGGAGAAGGTGATGTTTGAATTTATGGATACCAATGAAAGTAGCGCTAATATCAAAGTGATAGGTGTTGGTGGTGGTGGTGGTAACGCTGTCAAGAATATGGTTGAGTCGGGTATTGAAGGCGTGGAATATATCTGCGCCAATACTGATGCCCAGGCTTTGCAGGGCACAGGTGTAGATACTTTATTACAGCTGGGAAATGCGCTGACCAAGGGATTGGGTGCGGGTGCAAATCCGGATATAGGTCGAGAGGCAGCTCTGGAAGATAGGGAAACGATTAAAGAGTTTATTAATGGCACAGACATGCTGTTTATTACTGCTGGCATGGGTGGTGGAACAGGTACTGGTGCAGCCCCTGTTGTTGCTGAAATGGCGAAGGAACTGGGTGTGCTGACGGTAGCGGTTGTCACTAAGCCTTTTCCTTTTGAAGGCCCAAAGCGTATGCAGGCAGCTGAAGCTGGTATTGCGGAATTGCGTAAGTCTGTAGACTCGCTCATTACGATCCCGAATGAAAAACTATTGACCTCGCTTGGCAAGCACATTACATTGCTCGATGCTTTTAAAGCAGCGAATGATGTTTTGTTAGGCGCTGTGCAAGGTATTGCTGAGCTGATAACGCGTCCTGGTCTGATCAATGTTGACTTTGCGGATGTCAGAACGGTGATGACAGACAAAGGTGTTTCCATGATGGGAACAGGTGAGGCTCGCGGTGATGAGCGTGCAACCAAGGCGGCAAGGGCAGCTATCTCCAGTCCGTTACTGGATGAAGTTGAGCTTAGAGGCGCCAAAGGGATCCTGGTTAATATCACGGGTGGACTGGATATGGGTATCCATGAGTTTGAAGAAGTGGGTGATATTATTCGTCAGTTTGCCCATGAGGATGCCACTGTTGTTGTCGGCAATGTTGTCGATCCAGAGATGAGTGACGAAATTCGTGTCACACTGGTTGCCACTGGTTTGGGTACCGAAGCGCTTAGTGCCGCCAAAAAAGACCCTCGTAGCCATTTGCGTCCAGTAGCTCTGGAACAAACGCAAAAGCTTGCTGTCGGAGGAGATGCGCCGATTGGTGGTAGCTACGAGCCTACAAGACCTGCGCAGTCAGCAGCGACAAACAGAAGTGATTCCAGTTATCTGGATATTCCTGCTTTTCTACGCAATCAGGCTGATTAGTTGTTTGGTTGACGACAGTCCTCTGATAATTACAGAGGGCTGTCGCTCTATGCTTGTATTGTGCCGCTAGTCTGATTTTATCCTATATTTATGCTTAAGTTCAGCGTCTATTAAAATTACTGCTCATAGTATGCGCCTCAATTTATATGTAACTGCTGGATATTACAAGATTTCCTTTAAAGGGGTAGCTAATGCAAGCTCAAAGAGCACAACGAGTATCGAAACAACGGACATTAAAACGCAGCGTCGAAACCACAGGAATTGGTTTACACTCAGGCAAAAAAGTAAGGTTAGTCCTGCGACCAGCGGATGTTGATACGGGCATTGTTTTTACCCGTGTCGATCTGGATGAGCCCGTGTCGATAAAAGCCTCCCCGGAAAGTGTTGGCGAGACCAGATTAAGCACTACCCTGGTCAAGGATGGCGTTAAGGTTTCGACTATTGAGCATTTAATGTCGGCGCTGGCGGCTATGGGAGTTGATAATCTTTATGTGGATATCACAGCGGAAGAAATACCCATAATGGATGGTAGTGCGTCCCCCTTCCTTTACCTGATACAATCTGCTGGCATCAGAGAGCTCAGTGCCAATAAAAAATTCATCAAAATCAAACGCCAGATAGAAGTTAGACAAGATGATATCTACGCCACACTGGAACCCTATAACGGTTTCAAGCTGGCTTTTGAAATAGATTTCGATCATCCCGCTGTTAATGACTCCAAACAATTCCTTGAAATTGACTTGTCCCGTCAATCCTATGCTTCAGAAATTGCCCGTGCACGCACATTCTGTTTCTTGAAAGATGTTGAAATGTTGCGTTCGATGAACCTGGCACTAGGTGGAAATCTTGGTAATGCAGTGGTACTTGATGACTATCGTGTACTCAATGAGAACCTGCGTTACGATGACGAGTTCGTCAAACACAAGATGCTGGATGCAGTGGGTGACTTATATACCCTGGGTTATGGTATTATTGGCAGGTTCTACGGTTTCAAATCCGGTCATGCAGTGAATAACCTGTTGTTACGAGAGTTGCTAGAGCAGCAAGATGCATGGGAACTGGTTACAGCAGATGAACAGGCAAAACCGCCTATTGCATATTATGGTAGTACTGCGGTTTTCTCGTAGGCTGGTCAGGGGTAGGGTATAAGCAGACTTGTGTCAGTACTTTTTACTGTTGCTCTGAGCAGCGATGCGCAACAAGCTTTCTCTTAATTCCTTATCTTCTATACCTTCAGCAATAGAGCTAATCGTTTGGGCATTGCTTTTTGTCAAGGTATAAGTTTCCCTTCTTTTTTCCATTCTTGCCGATTTTGGCATTGTCATTCTCACCTGAATAGTATCGATTAGCAGATCACTGTGTGCTCTCAGGTATTGAATAATACTTTTTTGCTCGAGTCGTATTCTTGTAGCAAGGATGCTGTCCTGAGTCAAAATGGTTAATGTGCGTCGTTCACGTACTACCCACAAAAGATGTTTTTGGGGTTCTAATCCAACAGCCTTAAAGATGATTTTGGTCAGGTTATCGACATGATTAAGCCTTTCGACCAATTTTGTATCAACTAATGCACGGATATTCTTCATTCTTTGATTATACCTTTGGAAAGGCAATCTTTCCTGTCAGGCCAGGTAATTAATGCAATTAAAGTAACTGGCAAAACAATTTTATAAAAATAATTGAGGTCGACTTTCCCTACTCTCCCCAAAAAAAGTGAGATCGAGCCACATAGGAGTATTTAAATGAAGATCATCTGTTGCAGTCAAGACGAATCACATCGCGTTACATTTTCATTAAATATCTGGTTACACCTGGTTATTCCAGCATTGCTGGTTGCAACACTCATGGGAATTCTG
>JALVFC010000296.1 GCA_027030285.1 Thiotrichaceae bacterium
AGTCTTCAGGAAAAACAACGCTTACTTTGCATGTTATTGCTGAGTGTCAGAAGCAGGGTGGTACTGCGGCGTTTGTTGATGCCGAGCATGCGCTGGATCCGGAATACGCCAGGAAACTGGGTGTGGATGTGGACAATCTGCTGGTGTCACAACCTGATACGGGTGAACAGGCGCTGGAAATTACTGATATGCTGGTGCGTTCCGGTGCGGTTGATGTGGTTGTGGTGGATTCGGTGGCTGCGCTTACGCCGAAAGCCGAAATTGAAGGCGATATGGGTGATTCGCACATGGGGTTACAGGCGCGTCTGATGTCCCAGGCATTGCGTAAACTGACGGCCAATATCAAGCGTTCCAATACCATGGTGATCTTTATTAACCAGATTCGTATGAAGATCGGCGTCATGTTTGGTAGCCCCGAGACAACGACTGGCGGTAATGCGCTGAAGTTTTATGCTTCTGTGAGAATGGATATTCGGCGCATTGGTGCTATCAAGAAAGGCGACGAGGTCGTCGGTAACAGTACCCGCGTTAAAATTGTCAAGAATAAGGTGGCACCACCTTTCAAACAGGCGGAATTTGAGATTCTGTATGGTGAAGGTATTTCCCATGAAGGTGAGTTGATTGACCTGGGTGTGGAAATCGGCATGGTCAAAAAAGCGGGTGCCTGGTATAGCTACAATGATGCAAAAATCGGTCAGGGCAAGGAGAATGTTCGAAATTACCTGAAGGAGAATCCGGCTATTGCTGATGAGATTGAAAAGGCAATCCGTGATCATTATTTAGCGAAAGATGATCCTGAAGATGCCGATGATGCGGCGGATGAAGTTGCCGATAATTAGTTATTTCAGGATGCCCTGATCTGCCTGTTATGCGCAAAGCTCGCGGAAAGCAATCTTCCTGTTCGCGCTCCTGTCTGGATGTTGCCTATGGTTTACTTGCCAGGCGTGAGCATTCGCGCAAGGAATTGCACTGGAAACTCCAGCAGCGAGAGAACTGTGCGGATACTGACATCGACGCTTTGCTGGATGCGCTTGAAGCCGATAATTTGCTGAGTGATGAGCGTTACGCTGAGGCGGTTGTGCATGCTGGTTTACAGCGCGGTCATGGTCGCCTTAAAATCCGCAACAAGTTACGCGAAACGGGTGTTTCCGGCTTGCTGGTTGAGCGGTATCTGGATCAGGCTGATATTAACTGGTATGAGCAGATTCATCAGGTGCGTTTGAAAAAGGTGGGAGAGCATTTACCTGTGGAATATGCGGCGCGCGCCAAACTCAGTCGTTTTCTTGCCAGTCGTGGTTTTGAAACGGAATTGATACGAGAAGAACTGGATTTATAACAAGCTATGACAACCATGGACAATAATACTCAAAATAGCAGTGCCGCTATCCGGCAAAAATTTCTTGACTTTTTCCAGCAACGTGGACATGAAGTGGTTAAGTCCAGTTCACTGGTTCCTGGCAATGATCCGACCCTGTTGTTTACCAATGCGGGCATGGTGCAGTTCAAGGATGTTTTTTTAGGGCAGGATCAGCGTTCCTATGTTCGTGCCACTTCTTCGCAGCGTTGCGTGCGTGCCGGTGGCAAGCATAATGATCTGGAAAATGTGGGCTATACCGCACGTCATCATACCTTTTTTGAAATGCTGGGGAATTTTAGTTTTGGTGATTATTTCAAGGAAGATGCTATCCGCTATGCCTGGGATTTTCTCACTGAAGAGATTGGCTTACCACCTGAACGCCTGTGGGTGACGGTATTTGAAGAGGACGATGAGGCTGCCTCGATCTGGCTGAATACCATTGGCGTGGATGAAAATCGCTTTAGCCGTATTGGTGCCAAGGATAATTTCTGGCAGATGGGAGACACTGGTCCTTGTGGTCCCTGTACGGAGATTTTTTATGATCATGGTGAGGAGGTGTTTGGTGGCCCTCCTGGTACGCCGGATGAAGATGGTGATCGCTATATTGAAATCTGGAATCTGGTCTTTATGCAATATGATCGTTCCAAAGATGGCACTTTGACACCGTTACCAAAACCTTCTGTAGATACTGGTATGGGGCTGGAGCGTCTGGCTGCCATATTGCAGGGCGTGCATAGTAACTATGAAATTGATATTTTCCAGAATCTTATCAGTGCGGCTGCCGAGCTGACAGGCACCTCTGATCTGGATAACAAGTCGCTGCGTGTGATTGCTGATCATATTCGCTCTTGTGCTTTTTTGATTGTTGATGGTGTTTTGCCGTCTAATGAGGGCAGGGGGTATGTACTGCGGCGTATTATTCGACGTGCTGCCAGGCATGGGCATAAGCTGGGGCAAAATGAGCCATTTTTCTACAGGCTGGTCGATCAGCTGGCTATTGAAATGGGTGAGGCTTACCCGGAACTGCTAAGTGCCAAAGAGCGTGTGGCGGATGCCTTGTTGAAAGAAGAGCAGCGTTTTGCTGAAACGCTGGATCATGGCATGAAAATCCTCAATGAGCACTTGCAGAATATGCCAGAAGGTGAAGATACGCTGGATGGTCCGCTGGTTTTCAAGCTGTATGACCGGCTGGGTTTTCCTGTAGATATGACGGCTGATA
>JALVFC010000297.1 GCA_027030285.1 Thiotrichaceae bacterium
GGGCAATGACATCCCCTATATTCCCAACAAACGCGATGGCGGCTTTTGTCTGGGCGGAAAAATTGCGCCGATCTTTTTCAATACACTGGAAGATGCGGGTGCGTTACCGATAGAAATGGATGTATCCGGTATTGAAATGGGTGATGTCATTGATATTTACCCCTATGAAGGTGTCGCCAAACGCCATGATAGCGATGAGGTGGTCAGTACATTTGAGCTCAAAACACAGGTGCTGCTGGATGAGATACAGGCTGGTGGCAGAATCCCGCTGATTATCGGGCGTGGTTTAACCATGCGTGCCCGTGAAGCACTTGGTCTGGGTGCTACTGATATCTTCAAGTTACCCGATGAACCAGCGCAAAGCAATGCTGGTTATACCCTGGCACAGAAAATTGTCGGCAAGGCATGTGGATTGGAAGGTGTACGCCCCGGACAGTATTGTGAACCTAAAATGACCACTGTTGGTTCGCAAGATACCACCGGTCCAATGACTCGTGATGAGCTGAAAGACCTGGCATGCCTCGGCTTCTCGGCTGATTTGGTCATGCAGTCATTTTGTCACACGGCAGCTTACCCTCGACCTGTGGATGTAGAAACGCAACATACATTGCCAGAATTTATTATGAATCGTGGTGGTGTTTCACTAAAGCCTGGTGATGGCATTATCCACTCCTGGTTAAACCGTATGTTATTGCCCGATACTGTGGGTACTGGCGGTGATTCACATACCCGTTTCCCGATGGGCATTTCATTCCCGGCAGGTTCTGGTCTGGTTGCCTTTGCCGCAGCAACCGGGGTGATGCCACTGGATATGCCTGAGTCTGTACTGGTACGCTTTAAAGGAGAAATGCAGCCGGGTATTACCTTGCGTGACCTGGTTAATGCCATTCCTTATGCGGCTATTCAAAAAGGTCTGCTGACTGTAGAGAAGTCCAACAAGAAAAACGTGTATTCCGGGCGAATCCTGGAAATAGAAGGCTTGCCAGAGCTGAAGGTCGAGCAGGCATTTGAGCTTTCAGATGCCTCTGCGGAGCGTTCTGCATCTGGCTGTACCATCAAGCTTGGTGAGGCTCCCATCCGTGAATATCTGCAATCCAATGTCACTTTGCTAAAGTGGATGATTTCTGAAGGCTATGGTGATCAGCGCACGCTGTCGCGTCGCATTGAAGCCATGCAAGACTGGCTGGATAACCCTCAGCTTATGAGTGCTGACAGTGATGCTGAATATGCAGAAATTATCGAAATTGACCTGAATGACATCAAGGAGCCGTTATTAGCCTGTCCGAATGACCCTGATGATGTCAAACCGCTTTCTGAAGTCGCTGGCGACAAGGTGGATGAAGTCTTTATCGGTTCCTGCATGACCAATATCGGTCACTTCCGCGCCGCTGCCAAACTGTTTGACAAGTTTGGTGGCTCTGTTCCTGCCAGAACCTGGATAGTGCCACCTACAAAAATGGATGAACACCAGTTAATGGAAGAAGGGTTTTATAATATTTTCGGGCGTGTAGGTGCGCGCACCGAAATGCCTGGCTGTTCGCTTTGTATGGGAAATCAGGCAAGAGTCGCTGCGCAATCAACGGTGGTATCGACTTCTACCCGTAACTTCCCTAATCGCCTGGGTGATGGTGCTAATGTCTACCTGGCATCATCAGAGCTGGCTGCGGTCGCTGCAATGCTGGGCAAGCTGCCAACAGTGGATGAGTATATGTCCTATGCCAAAGAACTTGATCTGATGGCGGATGATATTTATCGCTATATGAACTTTAACGAGATTGAAAGCTATCAACGTGAAGCCGATAAATTTATCCCTATTGCGGCCGCCTGATTGCTTTTGATTTGCTAGTAGAGAGGCTGCATGCAACCTCTCTGCGTAGCCTGGTACCGCTGTGCTATTAAATTCCTTTTGATTGACAAAAAAATATTTTATTCTAATCATAAAAAATCGCACTGAGCATTTCTTTGACTTACTGGCAGCTCTGTAGCATAGTCGCGCTTCAGGGTATCAATCGTCGAAATCTATGCATAAAAGGGCAATCCGAAACATAAGTGCTACCTTATGTTTTTTTCTTGTAACAAGCTTATTCAGTTCTCATCTACTGGCTGAGACTTCCGCAGCGCATCCCCCTTCAGCAGGAAATAGTTTACCCGCCCAACCCATAATACGATCCAGAACTGAAGTATCTTTACAGCAGCGTCTGGATGAGGCAATTCAGAAAAAGCTGGCTGAAAAACGCAAAAAAGATGCTGAGGCAATCGTCGGTCCTCCTTTACCCAAACTACCCGCGAGATTGCGTATTCCAGCCATTTTTGATCAGGCTGGCGAATTTCACAAGGGCAGTGCACCAGTACGGATGGGTGAAAAATGGGGGCTGATTGATACCAATGGCGACTGGGTGCTGGCTCCTACGTTCAATGAAATTGGTCGGTACAGTGAAGAAGGCTTGTTACCAGTTAAGTCGGGTGATAAATATGGCTATATTAACCATCGTGGCACGGAAGTCATTGACTTTATCTACGATGATGCAAAGCCATTTTCGGATGGTTTGGCGGCTGTAAAAACAGAGGAA
>JALVFC010000298.1 GCA_027030285.1 Thiotrichaceae bacterium
ATTATTAATTACCTCTTTAATAAAGCCATTCATGCCATCGGTTTAGGTGGCGCTGATAGAGTCCTTGGTGGCGTGTTTGGTGTGCTTCGTGGCGCCTTGATTGTTACTTTAGTAGTTTTGCTGATGGGGCTGGGGTTAACGCCGTTTACTGAAAGTTCACTATGGAAGGGTTCTAAACTGGTGCCTTATTTCACTGATGCGGCTGAGTGGGTTAAACGCGAGATTCCCCCTGATGTGGCTGAAAAGCTCAAGGCTGCGGCAAGTAAAATTGGTATTACGGACACTATGGAGAGTCCTGCCGCTTCCGGGAATGAGAACAGCCCTGAGTCCGGGGCTGCTGAAACAGCGCAATGATTGGTGGTTTTCCACCTCAGTCTGGAACCAGGACGGAGAGGCAACTGCTGAAACTATTCAAGTCATTAAGCAGCGACAACAAAAGCACCCTTTTAAAGTTTGCTGAATTTCTTAACCAGCAGGCAGAATCCGAACAAGCTACTACTTCTGGTGAATCACAGGCTACTGAGCCTGCTATCCCTCGTCCTATTGAGCGTCCTGCTAGCGAAAGTGTCATTAAGGCTATCAAACGATTAAAGAAAACCTACTATATGCTTGATAGCAATTTGCTGCTTGATAAGACCTCTGATCTAATGACACAACATATTCTGAATGGTCGCGAGGCTGCATCGGTGATTGATGATCTGGAAGAGCTTTTCAAGCAGCTTTATGAAAAGTCTTTTGGTACTGACAAGTAGAACAGGGCTTACGGACTTTCTCTTATTCCTTGTGCTTTTCTTTCTGAGTGTTTGATTGACAAGCGTTATCCGGTTTGTGTGATCACGGCTTTTTTACTGCCTTTTGTCAGTGAGCGAATCAGTCGTCTGGCTGGTGTTTCAAAGAGCTTGTAGGATGCAATGGATATGAGTACCAGTATCAACAAATAAAGATAGAAATGTAGTGCTTCAGGCAAGTGAATAAATTTCTGAAATGTTTTTTCGTATATGCCATGAACGGGTCGTTGCAAGATATAGAGGGAAAAACTGGCTTCTCCGAGTAATACTAACCATGGGTGGCTAAACACTCGACTTATTATGCCCCTATTCAGGGATAGAAAAATAATAAACAGCAGGAAGAGTGGGGCAAGTTGTCCATTGGTCAGGGCAATTTCGAATCCTAGTGCATCGGAAATGTTTTCTTGGAAGGCAATGAACAGTGCGAGCGTGATGGATGTTAGTATGATACCAGTAGTGCTGTGTCTTGATGCAACCTTCATTATCTCAGGCTTATCTTTAAATACCACACCAACAATAACGCCCAATATGAAGGCATTGATATGCATTAACGGGTGATAGTAAATAAAATTATGAAGCATGTTTTTTGCCTGGTAGCCGTCACTGTTGAGTAATAGAGTATGAGTAACCTGAGTAGCAAGCCATATGAATAGAGCAAAAATGGTTATTTTTTTCAGGCTAGATCGGTAGATCACCCAAAGAATGAAAGGGAAGCACAGGTAGAAAAAGGCTTCTACCGAAAGCGACCAGCCAGGTGAGTTTAGTGACAGGGCATATTGCGGTATCCATGACTGCAATAGAGTGAGATTCAAAAACAGGGCTGTGCCAATGTCTGGGTGTTTGAGTTTACCGATACTGATGAGCAACAAAGCGATCAAATAGACAGGGTAGATACGCGCAAATCGAGCTAACCAGTATTGTTTGGAGCTAAATGCTGTTTTATTGCTGGGCTGATAATAAGCTATCGCCATAATAAAGCCGGATAGCAGATAAAAGTAATTAACAGCAATTGGGCCTGCAGTGACAACGTTTTTCAGGTAAGGAATAGTGAGTGGGAAAGCCTGACTCCCATAATGGAAGAATACGACAGTAAGCGCAGCAATAAAGCGGGTGAAAGTGATTTGATCGAGACGCAAAGCAAAATCTGGTTTAATGTAGAGTTGATAACCTTAACTGAATATTACCGGAATGCATAGATATAACTTTTGTAACTACTTGGATTACACTCGTGTTTCCCGGTTACTGCCTCGGCTACATGGATGTGGATGAGGGCTGCTCAATACGCATTCTTGTCAGTAAAACCACGCAAAATGGTAAAGAGAATTATCTTTATATCCAGCCAAAGACTCCATTCGCGCATGTATTCCAGGTCAAACTCAAGGCGACGGCGCATTTTGTACAGGTTGTCGGTTTCTCCGCGCCAGCCATTGATTTGCGCCCAGCCAGTAATCCCGGGTTTGATCAGGTGACGCAACATATAGCCTGGAATCAAGGCACGGTATTCTTCATTATGAACAACTGCATGAGGTCGTGGCCCAACAATAGACATATTGCCTGTTAATACGTTGAAGAATTGTGGTAATTCATCCAGAGAGGTTTTTCTCAGGAAAGCACCAACGCGGGTAATACGTGCATCATTTCTTGTCGCCTGTTTTACAGTATCGTCATTTTCACAAACGGTCATGGTGCGGAATTTCCAGACTTTGATGGGCTCACCCTTGAGCCCATAACGGTGCTGTTTAAAAAATACAGGTCCCTCAGAAGTGAGTTTGATGGCTATCGCAATAAGCAACATTATTGGTGATATCAGCACCAGAATGATGCTGCCAAAAATAATATCTTCAGCACGCTTTATAAAGGCATTATTGGCAGAGAAAGGTGAATCGTATACGGCAAGAATGGGTGTGTTGACTATTTCAAGGTATTTGCTTTTTAACAGGTTTGAAGTGAAATAGTCTGGCAGAATGCGGACGGGGGTTGCGGTATCAGCTAACCTGTCTAGCAAGTTGGCTATGCGCTTTTTGGACTCTATCGGTAGTGCCAGATATATTTGATCCCACTTGCCGCTACGAGCTGCATCCGTCAGGTCATCATAGTCTCCTAGTATAGGGTAATGGCGGCGTATTTTTTCAGCAGTTGAATTGTTCAATGTGTTATTTTTGTCGCAGTAAAAGCCAGCTACCTGATAACCATAGTCCGGGTTGGCTTCCAGCTCCTGGGCAAACCGCAGTCCGTTTTCTGTCATTCCGCTGATCACAATGGTTTTGTTGTTCAGACCCAGAATTTTCAGGTAGGAGAAGATGCGACGCAGGGCATAGCGGGTAATCAGTAACAGGACAGGGGTTAAAAACAACCAGGAAGTGAGTGTTACCCGCGAGAAGTGCTGACTGGTTTTGGTTATAAAACCAAAGAAAATGAGTATGAAAAATGCTGCTACCCAGGCAGATATGACATGCAGCACTTCTTCACGAAAGGGGCGGGCTGTCCACGATGAGTAAATATCTGTAAAACGTGCTGCGAGGCTAAAAAGAATAATACTGGCAAGTCCAGCAATGATATAACCTTCCACATAGTAGATATCAGTATAGAGAAAGGTTATGAATAACGAAAAAAGTATGACGGCACTATCTACGCTCCTGTAGATGAGTTCTGAACTTATTTGTCTATCTTGCACGCTACTGCTCCGGTTTTAGTAGTGGGTGTTCTTCCCTGGCACCTGTTTCATTCCAGAACTTATCATTATGGTTGGAAATGTGTTGTTAGTTTATTTAATTATGTATGAAATATACAACAATTCTTACAAGTGGTAAATATTTTGTTGTTATTCTCAAGCTCATACGTGAAGTTGTAGGTTGGTGCGCCTTAATCATACTTCCTTTAACGACTGGTCAGATCTTTTTCCCAGGTATAAGAATCAAGCTGTTTAAACTGCTGTCTTGCTCTTATCCTGATCATCAAGGCAATCCCGATGTAAACAAGTGCAGGAATAAACTGTTTGCTAAGTAGTCTTTTTTTCATCGATCCTGAGTAGTCAGCTTGCTTGGGTTTGGCGCATAGTTGCAGTGCTTCGAGTTGCATATTGCCAAGACGGGCGCGGGTTTTTATCTTGATTAGTGAATACAGTGTCCGAGGCGCTTTGATATAGATGCTTGTGTTGTCAATATTCATTCTCTCGTGACTGTCAAAGCAACATCTTACATAGCCATCATCATTAATAATGTCAGGGAATTTTTGAAAACGCTTTCTGCCAGCTTCACTGATAATGAAACTACATGTGCCAATCACACCATCTTTGATGTATGGAAGCTGTAGCCATATTTTGTAGTACTGTTTTACAAACCAGGATGAGTTTGCGGTGTCGATCTTCGGTGTGGGTGCCGATAATAATATTTCGGGGTGTTGTTGCATATACTGGCTGATCTTTGAGACTGTGCCGGGGGATATGACGGTATCAGCATCCAGATAAAACACAGGATAGCTTGAAATATATTGCTCTGCTTCGTTTAGAGCGTTTGTTTTTGATGGTTTTGCGATGTCCAGACAAATGATATCAGGGTAGTGCTGGCTGACAATCTCGGCAGTGTTATCTGTGCATCCATTGCAGGCGACTATGACAGTATCGACTCCTTCCTGGTTCATAATGCTGTCGAGGCATGCCTGGATGACGCTTGCCTCATTATGCGCGGGTACAATTACTGTTGCCATGCGATGCCTCCCATTATCCAGGAATCCTCAGTTGAACAGTCTCTGAGTCTATAGCGAGACTCACCTTCTGGGTGAGTTGTATGCCTGGTATTTATTTTCACGGTTTCAATATCTTATTTGCACTATCATAGCGGTGAGCTGAGGACTTCAGGATCATGTATTCCATCCCTTGAGCCAGTCTGCTGTGGCAAACAGAACTTTTTTCCATTCTCCGGCCTGTTTCTTCCTGGCAGGCTTTAATAGCGAGAGCAGGCTTGAGCCGACTGCTTTATTGATGACATACAAGCTGAGCAATCCTTTATGCAAGGGTTTTTGCCATGTTTTTGAGTGTCGGTTTACTAATTCCACCTTGCCTTTTAGTAGTTTGATGATTTTCCCTGAAAAAGTGGTTTCGCTGGCACCACCGTGGTGGATAATGCGAGCCTGTGGAGTAATGATGGGCTGATAGCCTTTGTCGATAGCTTTCAGGCAGTAGTCCGCTTCTTCACCATACATAAAAAAGCTTTCATCCAGACCTCCTTGCTGCTCCCACAGTGTTCGGCTGGTCAGGAAAAAACAGCCTTGTACTATATCTACTTCCCGCTCGCTATTGCGTTGCCAGCAGCCATAATTTGCCTTATTAAAAAAGCAGCTATCGGAAAAGAGTTTGCTGAGACCCAAAGCACTAAACAGCAGGGTGAGGGTAGTAGGTCGCGACCAGGCATTATGTGTATTCAGGCTAAGATCATTGTTCAGTGTGATGCCTCCCCAGATGCCATTATCACGATGTGCCTGCGCAAACTGGTAGAGCTTGTCAATAGCACCATCAAGTACTACGGTGTCCGGGTTGAGTAACAGAATAAGCTCTGCATTAGACTGGCGTGCGCCCAGGTTGCAGCCACCTGAAAATCCGGTGTTTGTTGGCGATCGGATGAGTGTCAGATCAGGAAATTCATCCGCAATTTTATCCGCCGAACCATCATGGGAGTCATTATCAACTACTATTAGATTAAACCGGGTATGACGGGTTTCCGTGTAGACTGAGCGAATCGCACGCAGGGTCAATTCTGCCGTATTGTAGGAGACAATGATAATATCCAGCTGGAAATCGGGGGATGTGGTTTGTTGTTTCACAAGGCTTGTCTACTTCTGATTTGAATCATCAATCATGCCATAGGCGATGGTTTTGATGCCTGTTTTGATCACTTTTGCCGGGTTGCCACCCACTGCGCAGTGGGATGGAATATCTTTGGTGACGACACTGCCAGCACCGACAATCACCTGGTCGCCAATGGTGACGTTGGGGAGAATAATGGCACCTGCCCCAATAAAACAGTTTTCTCCGATAACTGTCCTGGCAGAGTGACGACGGGTTGAAAAATCGTGGGAAAGAATAATGGCATCGAAAGCAACATACGTTTTACTACCGATATACAGCCCTTGCGGGTTGGTTTTATCGATGCGTGCCTTAAACGAAATTCTCACATCGGGGGCGATATGCATGCCATAGACAGTGCGCAAATACCAGTTTCTGCTGCTTAAGAGTGCGTTGCGAATCCTCACCAGCACCATGAATACATTGTGATTTATAAAGCGTAATCGCATAGGTATATTTTCAGTTGCAGGTTAATGCTCCCCTGTTTATGGCTTGTTGACTGGAGTCGGTAGTGCAGAGCGTATTGTAGCATGTGCCATCACAGGGTAATGATCTGAGTGCGCATACTGCGCCAAACGAGCATAACGGTCAATATGGAATGGCTTATTCAGCAAAATATAATCTATTTTTAATAAGGGGATAGGGGAAGGTATGTGGTCTGCTTCCGGGGTAGGGTAGGTAAATGCGATGGGCTGGGTTTTATACAGGTGCGCGCGTTGCAATATTCCGGAAAACATCGGCAGTATGTCGTTATGCGGCGTTGAATTAAAATCACCACACAGAAGCTTGAGGGGTGACTGATCCGACTCAATATCCTGTTTGAGTTTTTCGAAGTAAAAGCGTTGAAAGTGTTTGCGTGTGAGTGATTTGGGTGAATGGATATTCCATACGCGGATTTTGTTGTTTCCAATGTCAATAGTTGCCTGCAAAAAGGGAATGGTTTTCTTTGGGGTGATCGGATGAGGCGATAAAATCATCAGAGATTTCTTTTTGGAATAAATATGCTGATAGTTAAGTTTTGCTGCCTGTAATTGCTCGATAAAAAGATGATAGCGGGAAAAGGGGATTTCCTGCAGACAGACAATATCTGCCGGATATTGTTTGAGCAGGTGGGCGACTTGCTGGTATTGCCTGTTTCTTGAATTGACACTAAAGCTAAGAATACTTACTGGCACATCATAAGTATCCTGTTTGTCAGCAGCCAGCTTGCTTGAGATAAAAGGCTGCAAGTAATGAAAACTCACCCAGAGAAAAGCGGGTAGAAACCATAAGCCTTTTTGCTGCTGGTGAATGACCAGATAAACAAACAGGGCGGTTGTGGTGAGATAAAAAGCCAGGTAGGCAAAGTGTAAATAGCGTATACCGACCAGGCGGTCATCCAGCAACAACTCCAGTAACACAATCAGGTAAACAAGGACAATCAGCCAGCGTGTCAGCATGGTAGTCGCTTACCTATTGAGTGGATTCCAGTGGATCCTTGTTTCTCTGGAATTGTCTTGAACGGGTAAGCCATTCCAGTTGTTGCATTTTCTGATTAAGTTGTGGGTGTTTTAGCCAGCCGATAGCACCCAGGGTAAAGAAAAACATCGGCTGTAGCTTGCCAAAATAATCCACCGTAAAGCCAATCAAAATCAGCGACAGAAATGACAGCACCCAGGCATTGGCCATCCAGCGATAGAGATGGTGCTGCTGGTGCAGGGTATTGAGTACATGAAAAACAAGATAGAGTGAGCAGAACAGCAGGAGTAAGCCTGCTGGAATACCGTGCTGCATGGTGATCAATAACCAGAAACTGTCAATACTGTAATTCAGCCATTCAGGGCGAGACCATTGACTGATGCCAATACCGAGTAACGGGTTATCAAGCACATCATCCATCGCATATTTCCACTGGAACATGCGGTAATAGCCCGTATTGGGGTTAAAGGTCAGATGCGAGACAAGTAGCGCAAAAAAACCCCGGTTGGAAATAATATTAATCAGAAATGCAATTGACAGCGAAGAAAACAGAAAGGCAACCCAGAACCGCCTGGCACCCTTCCAGAAGTATGTCAAAAACGCAATCATGCCCTGAAACAAAGTGGATAACAAAGGTGCAGAAGAAAGCGTCAGTAACATTGACACAAGCAATGCAATTGTCGCCAGCAAATAGCGCGGACGAAAGGCAAAAATAGTCAGCATAATCGCAAAGGGGAAGAAAATAGCTGTCAGCGTGCCATACAGAATCGGATGCACAAACAGGTTAGTGGCACGCATAATACCAGCGCGAATGTAGTAGTGGGTATACAGGCTAGGGTCAAGTGACTGATGTCCAGTGATTTTACTGGCCCACTCATGCAGCACGCGGTGGTGAGAAAAGCTTTCATATAGCGTAAACACTGCGCCGATTGCCAATAGACTGATAAAGGCGATATTAATCTGATAAAACCGCTTTGGTGTAGTAATAAAGGAGCGTGCAAGATAAAAAGAGCCCAGGACTTCAATAATAAAGATACCCGCTGATTCGATTCCTTTCTGCATGCCATGATTGCTAATAAGGCTGGCTGTCGCCAATAACGTAAATGTGAGTAATAAAATATCGACAAGGTCTGCTTGTTGAATAATTTCCTTGATATTGAAGAGACTGTATATCAACACCAGCCCCAGCACGACACGGTAAGCTTCAAGGCGTAATCCGCCTGCCAGATAGTAAAATTCAACAGGGATAAAAATGGAAATAACAAATAAAACGGCCAGTATTTTAATCATATTATTGTTAGGTATATCTTTAAGATAAGGCGATGGATTTATGTGGATTTGGTAGATTGGTAGTCTGCCAAAAGCTTCTGACGGTAGAAGAGTAGTATAATAAAGCCTGCAAGGAAACCATTTGCTAATAATGTAGCAATGGCAGCTCCCATCATACCGTGTTGCGGAATCAATAAATAATTCACCAGCAGGTTAATCAGCAGGGCAATGACCAGAATAATATTCAAATATTTCACACGCTCCTTGATAATAAACAAAAACGAGAAAGTGAGGCTGGTGGCACGAAACCATTGCGCCAGCAAAAGCACCAGTAATACACCATGTGCTTGCTGAAACTGTGGGCCAAATAACCATAGTGCTGGTTTTGCCAACACACTCATCATGATTGTTACCAGTAGCAAACCTGTTATGACTAAAACCGTTGATTTCCAGAAAAAAGACACAAAGCGTTGCGGTTGATTTCGGCTAATGTTCAAC
Source organism: Thiotrichaceae bacterium (assembly GCA_027030285.1). Taxonomy (GTDB): domain Bacteria; phylum Pseudomonadota; class Gammaproteobacteria; order Thiotrichales; family Thiotrichaceae; genus HyVt-477. Next base: position 8,854 of record JALVFC010000298.1, read on the forward strand.
AGGCGAGGGTAGATAGTGGCATCGAGTGCACCAAGGAAAAACAAACTCAGGAATGAGATTGCAGCGGCAGTTGAATACAGGCCCACCTCTTCATTGCTCAGAAAAGCACCTACCATGAGTGTATCTGACCACAGCATCAGAAAGGAGAAGATGGATACGGGAGCCAGTGGTAATGAACGCTGCAAAAGCTGTTTGAGTGTTGGGACATTGGCTTGTCTGGTTGCCTGCCGATGTGTCCAGGGAAGCACAATCAGCATGGAGGCGATGCCAGCCAGCACCGTAGAAGCTGTATAAATATTCAGATAGAGCTGGTTGCTTGGGAAGTACCTCCAGAAAAGCAATATCAACAGCATAAAACTGACGGCAGGCAATGCATTTTGTATCAGTGAGGAAGCTGATGACATGCGTAATGCCTTAAAATAAAAGGCATTGATAGTGACCAGGTTAAAAAAGAAGATGCCTATGCCAGCGATGATTAGATTGGTTAGCGTAATTTCACCAAAAAAAGTGTCTTTCAGCAACGGACTCACACCTGCCCAGGCAAGCACGAAGAGCAGGGAAGTGAAAAACACAAGTAGATAACTGCGTGTTAGAAATTGCGCACCAAAAGCCTGCTGGTTTTTCTCCACACTGGCTATCTCCTTGACCAGTAGCTGCTCCACACCAACTCGGCTAAACAGCGCCACACCGATCACCAATGTAATCAGCATTTTCAGGTCACCGTAATGCCCAAGTGTTAGAAGTCGTGCCACCAGAATTTGCAGACCAAGATTTAACCCCACGCCAGTAAAGCGTGCGATCACGGCAAAAACACTT
>JALVFC010000299.1 GCA_027030285.1 Thiotrichaceae bacterium
CTCAGAAAGCGCAATCCAGGCCGCCGGACACAAACCTAGTAAAAAAATCGCACCAATCAGCATCAACGCAGCCAGCATTTCCATCGGCTGCATATCAGCAACCTGCTGCATGGAAGGCCGCACCGGACCAGTAAACAGCCGCCCCACCGTGCGTATCGCATAGATAGCAGAAATAATCACACCCAATGACATCAGCATCACCCACCAGCCCCAGGCCTGATAACCACCAACCAGTGCATGCAACTCCGCAACAAAACCATAACTGCCCGGCATACCCACCGCAGCGATAAACGCCATCACCAGAAAGAAAGCAAAACGTGGTGTAATGCGCGTCAATGATGAATATTGTGAGATATCGAGTGTATGGGTGCGCTCATACAACATGCCAATCAACATAAACGTCGCCCCGGCAACCAGACCATGCGCCGTCATTTGTGCCACCGCACCAGTCATACCCGTCACATTCAGCGTTGAAATCCCCAGCAACACCACACCCATGTGGCTCACCGAAGAGTAGGCAATCATTTTTTTCAAATCACTTTGCCGCCATGCCAGCAAACCACCATAGACAATACCCAACAAACCGATAACGACCAGCAAAACCTGTAACACATGGGTTGCATCCGGCAACATACCCGTTGCGCGAATAATGCCATAAGCCCCCATCTTCAGCAGAATACCCGAGAGCAAAATACTCACAGGACTAGGCGCTTCCACATGCGCCAGCGGCAACCAGCCATGAATCGGGAAAATTGGCATTTTTACACCAAAGCCAATCAACAACCCCAGAAAAATAAATACCTGTTGCCGTGGTGCAAGCTCTTGCGCCGCCTTCAGCATATCGGGCATGGCAAACGAATGATTGGGCACAGCATCAAACAACACCAGCAAACTCACCAGCATAAACACCGAGCCACCCATGGTATACAGCACAAAATTCAGTGCCGCCATCTGCCGGTTTTCACCCCCCCAGCGATCAATCAGAAAAAACAGGGGAATCAGCGTCATTTCCCAGAAAACATAAAACAGCGCCCAATCCTGCGCCACAAACACACCTGAAATGGCAGTCTCCAGCAGTAACATCAACAAGTAATAGCCTTTTACATGCTGCTTGATACCCGTCGAAGCCATCAGTGCGATGAGACACAACACCGCATTGAGCATCACCATCGGCACAGAAAAACCATCCACTCCAACCGTATAAGAAGTCCCCATGCGGGCATTCCACACATAATGCTCAGTAAGCTGCATGGCAGACTGACTACTATCGTACTGTGCCACAATAATGGCTGCCAAAACGACCGTCAGCACACCCCCCACTAACGCCAGATGGCGAATCAAACGCACACACCCACCGGGAAGCAAAGCAATCCCCGCAGCGCTCAACACGGGCAGCAGCAACAACCATGATAATAGATGAGAGTAAAAAAATGACATAGAAGGAGGCAATAGCATCCAGGGGTTAATCAAGCGTGCAAGTGTAGCCTAATCACAAGCAGTAAAAAATGAAAATTCAGACAACCTCAAGTTAAGAAAGATCAAACCGATCAAAGCAACGCATCAGGACGTGCGACTTCAGTCGCGCCAAACATGCCAACCACCTATGCTCAAAATAAAACTTTCACTGATTACATAGCTCTACCACCTGAACAAGCATAAAAACAACCAGCGTATCAACCTCAAGCATCTTTCTTTTACTATGATCATAGTACCCATTGAGCTACCATCACCATTCTCTATCAATAACCAACATCACAACCATTTAACAAGGAACACAAGTGAATTACTGTAGCCAATGTGGCGCATCCGTTATCATCAAAACACCAGAAGGCGATGAACGCCCACGCTATGTCTGTGAAAGCTGCGAAACGATACACTACCAGAACCCCAAAATTGTGGTCGGCGTATTACCCACCTGGCAAGACAAAATACTATTTTGCCGACGCGCCATACAACCCAGACACGGACTCTGGACACTCCCGGCAGGCTTTATGGAAAACGGTGAAACACTAGAGCAAGGAGCCTGCCGCGAAACCTATGAAGAAGCCAACGCCATCGTCAGCAATGCAACACTCTACACAGTGATCAGCCTGCCACATATCAGCCAGGTCTATATGATGTATCGGGGTGAAATAGAAAACGGACAACATTCGCCAGGCATAGAAAGCCTGGAAACACGGCTGCTAGCAGTCGATGAAATCCCCTGGGATGAGCTGGCATTCAGAACTATCAAAAAAACCCTACAATGCTTCGTAGACGACAAAGCCAGCGGAAACTATCCAGTGCACCACCTGACTATCGTGCCAGAGGATACATGAATCACCCCATTGACCCAGCACAAGCAAAAAAAGGACTGCAAAAAAGCCGTCTGATACTCGTCTTCGGCTTCGGTCTGCTGCATGGACTAGGCTTCGCCAGCATGCTGGCAGATTTTGGCATACCCAAAAACGCCTTCGTCACCGCCCTTATCAGCTTTAATATCGGCGTAGAACTCGGCCAACTAAGCATCCTCTTCGCAGCCTACCTGCTAATCGGACTATGGTTCGGCAAAAG